>JAFEDV010000132.1 GCA_018241475.1 Pseudomonadota bacterium
ATGGGCAAGTCCGGCCCAACCGGCGTGCAAGTGCGCGGCGTTGTCAACGGCGCCGCCATCGTCATCGATGAGGACCTCGGGGACGCCGGCGCCGTCGGACCGCAGTTATCGCCTGAGCTTAGCGCGGCCTTCGCCGCGGCCCGAATCGACCCAAGGCCGCCGAGCCGTGCTTTGCCCAACCGCACGCAGCAGGATTGGTTCTCCGCCGTCGCTACGCGCGTAGTGTTGCCGCTGCTGCAGCGAAGCGGCAAACCGTTCCTGCTCCTGTACTGGTCGGCGGATCCGGACAGCTCCGAGCACGCGCAGCACGACAGTCCCAATGCGCTCACGCCCGGCATCAATGGGCCGACTTCGCATGCGGCCGTGACGAATGCGTCGGGCAATCTTGGCGTTCTGCGCGCTGCCTTGCGCGCCTATCATCTCGCGAGCACGACGGATGTGGTGATGATCGCCGACCACGGCTTCTCCACGACATCGAAGCAATCCTCCACGAGCTATGCTGCACATCTCAGCTACGCCAATGTCCCGGCCGGCCAGCTGCCCGGCGGATTCTTGGCCATCGATCTGGCGCATGCGTTGAACTTGAACCTCTACAGCGCAAGTGGCGCGGCGATTTCGCTCAGCGCACCGCAAGTGACGCTTCACGGCTCGCATGGCGTGCTCGGCGCCTCTGTAGATACGCCGCAGGTGATTGTTGGCGCTGGCGGCGGATCGGACCTGGTCTACCTGTTGGGAGCTGATCGGCGGACACTGGCGCAGCGCATCGCCGCCTTCCTGACATCGCAAGACTACACCGGCGCAATCTTTACGGCGGATTCGCTCGGGCCAATCCCTGGCGCGCTGCCACTGAGCGCGATCAATTTGACCGGCGCGGCGCAAACGCCACAGCCCGATATTGTAATAAGCTTCCGCACGGGTGACACCGGTTGCGCGTCACGTGACATGTGTGGCGTTGAAGTTGCCGACACAAGCTTACCGCAAGGCTCCGGCTATCATGGCGGCTTCGGCCGTGCCGACACCCGCAATTTCATGGCCGCCGTCGGCCCGGACTTCCGCAGCGGCTTTATCGATGCGACCCCGGTGAGCAACGCCGATATCGCACCGACGATCGCTCACATTCTCGGCTTCGAGTTGTCGAGCATTGGCCATTTGCGTGGACGCGTCATCACCGAAGCGCTGCTTGGTGCTGTAAGTCCCGCGGCAGCCAGCGATACGCTCACCTCAGCGCCGGCGACAAACGGCTTCCGAACCGTGCTGCACCGCCAGAGCGTCGGCGACACGCACTATTTCGATTCGGCCGGCAATGCCGGTCGCACCAACTGACGCGCAACAAAACCTTCCTTGTGCATGACGCGCGCGATGTCGATCGCCGCGCGCACTTGCACCACATCGTTGTTCTTGTCCTCCTCCGTGAGCGCGTTCCAGGGCGCGAGCTTGTCGTGCGCCATGAGGTCGTTGTTGCGCTTTTCGCCTGGCGCGGTTGGGCGCCAGCCCGCCATCAGCCGCTCCGCGATCCAACGGTCGTGCTCGCGCTCGGCCAGCCGCGGCATAAGCGCATCGGGAATGGTCGGCGCGGTACTGCCCCTCTCGCCCTCTACGGCGGGACGCCAGCCAGCATCCCATACCTTGACCAACGCCGCATCGGCGACGGCCCGGTTGGCGGAGCGATAGGTCTCCAGCACGTCGGCCCAGTCTCGCATCGCCGATTGCAGCTCACGCATGCTCATCGGATCCTTCTCGCCCAGACCCTTATTGTAGTGTTCGTGGGCGACCGCGGCGCCTTGGTCGAGCGCGCCCTCGATGACGCGCGCGCGTGTAGCGATCGTCTGATGGGCGCCGAAGGCTTGCAGGTAAGCGTCGAGTTCGGGCGTATCGTCGCCATGCGCATATTGATGCGCAAATTCGGATTGGCTGGTCTCACGCATGAAGATCGGGATTGGCCAGCGGCCGCCAAAGTTGCAGGCCCGCTTCAAGGCGATGCCGAGGTGAATGTTGCCGGGGTCGCTGCCCATCGACACGATCGCCGCCGTCGGCTTGCCCCGCTGCTGTTCCACCATGTCAAGCAGATCGGGACCGATCGCGGCGGTGTCCCAATTGAACGGCAAGAACGCGACATCCGCGCTCCATAGCTCTGGGTGCGCGAAGGCTTCGCGATGGCGCGCTTTGAAACCGGCTTCCGCCGTTTGCGGATCCGGTGCAAGAATGGTCAGTCGCGGCGCCTCAAAATGCGTCGACCACAAGCTGGAAAGCACGCGCTCAGCGACTGATTCCGCGCCTTCATCGAAGCCGAAAAACACAAAGTGGAGCCGCTCCGCTTGGAGTTGCTGCGCCACCTTCAGGAATTCCAGAGTCTCGCTTTGCAACAGCGCTCGCGCCGCCATCTCGTCCATTGAAAACGGCTTTGGATCGACTGGCGAGCCTTGCATCTTGTTCTGACGCACCTGCGCCGAACGCATCTCACGCGCCTCCTTCAGCAGCATCGGCGAGCGGGTCGACACATGCACGCTGATCGGCGGCTTGCGCTTGGCGTCGCCGACGAGCCGCCGCACCGCGCCTTCGATCTGCAAGTTGACTGTATCGTCCGGCTCGAACGCCACCACGTGCGCGGCGTGATGCGCGCGCGCCGAGCGAAGTGTTTCGACATGGCGCGCATCGCCTTCGAGCACGATCACGCCCTTGCGCCGCAACCCCAGCATCGCATCCTCGGGTAAGTCCTGCGCAATCAGGATGACAGCGTCGCGCGCTTTGCGGCAATCCAGCGCCAGCGACACTGCTGGCGGCGAGTCTCCCGCAATAACGATGTGACGCGAAGCGCGCAGATTGAAGGTCTTGGCCAAATGTTGACCGAGCGCGCCGGAGAACGCGAACAACAGGCCGACGATCGGCACCGCCAGCGCCGCGAAGCGCACCAGATTCAGCTGCTCATTGGTGACGCCGAAATAATCGCCCGACATCGAGACGGCCGCGATGCTGCGATAGAGGGCTTCCCAAATGCCGAGATGCAGCCAGTAAATCAGCCCCAACCCAATCCACACCGCCACCAACGCAATCAGCACGCCCCAGCGGAAGACCGGCGCCTGGGTGTGAGCGACGCCGGTGAGCCGCGCGGCCGCGCGCGACCATGAATTGGCGTAACGGCGCGCCATCTTCGCGTCTCCCCTGGCGATCCCGGCGCTCGCATTTTGGGCCGGGGCCTCGCTCAGAGTCCAGTATGTGAAGAGTCGGAGCGCGGCGCCTCCGGCGACGCATGCGCGGCCGGAGGCCGCGCGCTCCCGCTTTCAAAGGCCGGCGCGCCGCCTTCACGGTTGCCCCGACGCGCGGTTTTGCCTAGCTCTGCCGGTTCACGGCCCCGTAGCTCAGCTGGATAGAGCAGCTGCGTCCTAAGCAGACGGTCGGGAGTTCGAATCTCTCCGGGGTCGCCACCCTACGCCCACGGCTTCGGGTGGCAGGCCACGAACGCTGTAGGCGTAGGGTGATCTCCCGAAGCTGCGCAGCAGCGCAGGGAGACCGCCGGACGTGTGGTACGTTTATTTTCTCAAACTCAGCAACAACGATATTTATGTCGGCTCGACCAATGATCTGAAACGGCGCGAGTCGTCGCATCAATCAGGCCGCGTCACATCAACGAAGACACATCTACCAGCAGTATTGAAGTCTTACGTCGCCGTCGAAACCGAAGCGCATGCTCGACAGCTCGAGGACTATTTCAAATCCGGCTCGGGAAAAGCCGTCGCGCTCAAGCGTCTAATTAGAGCGAGCCGCGCGACCGAAAAACCCTGATTGACCTCTATCCCGCCGCGCGCGGCTGCAGCCATGCCGGCAGGAAGCGCGAGGGATCGCCCGGCTCGGCTTCGACTTCGACGCCGGCGCGGGCGAGCTCCGCGCTGAGCCGACCCGTGCGCCACGCGTCGAGCGTCTCGCTCGTGCCGCCGATAAATTCGCCGCCAACGAAGACTTGCGGAATGGTGGCGACGCTCGTTCTGGCCTGCAGCGCCCGGCGCACGCGCCCGCCCCAATCGTCCTTCTGGAAGGCGCCGGAATCGAGATCGACCGAGTGGTAAGGAATGCCCAACTCGGCGAACATGCGCCGCACCGACCAGGTGAACTCGCACCATTTGAGCGCGAACAGCACCACGGCGTGATCGCGGACGGCGCTTTCCACGAAGGCAGCGGCTTCGCCATCCGGTCGCATTTGCATCGCCGATGCTTGCGCGGGCGCCGCGGCGGCCGCTTCGAACTGGCCCGATGGCGTCGAGCGCGAAATCGCCAGTTCCTCGGCGTTCATGTCGGTCTGCACGCTGTCGAACAGCGGCGTCGACAGATAGCGTTCGCCGGTGTCCGGCATCATCGCCAGGATGTTGGCGCCTTTCGGCGCGTTCTTGGCGATCTCGAGCGCCGCCGCGCATGCGGCGCCGGCGGAAATGCCGACGAAGATCCCCTCTCGCTGCGCCAGTTCGCGCGAGCGCTGCATGGCCAGCGCGCCATCGACGCCGACGAACGCGTCGATGTACTTCGCGTCGACCGCGTCTTGCGCGAGCTTGGGAATGAAGTCGGTTGTCGTGCCCTGGATCGGGTGCGGCCGAAAGCTCGGATGGCTGGCGTTGGTGCCATCCGGATTGTGCGGCTGAGGAATGCCGCTCGCCAGCACCGGCGCATTGTCCGCCTCACTGACAATGATGCGCGTATGCGGGCTGCGTTCGCGCAGCACACGGGCGACGCCCTTCAGCGTGCCGCCGGTGCCGTAGCCGGTGACCCAATAGTCGAGCCGCTCGCCCTCGAAATCGGCGAGGATTTCCAGCGCCGTGGTGCGCGAGTGCATGTCAGCGTTGGCTTCGTTTTCGAACTGACGCGTCATGAACCAGCCATGGGTTTCGGCCAGCTCGATGGTCTTGGCGAGCATGCCGGTGCCCTTCAGCGCCGCCGGCGTCAGCACCACCTTGGCGCCGAGGAAGCGCATCAAGCGGCGGCGTTCGATACTGAAGCTCTCCGCCATCACCACGACCAGCGGATAGCCTTTCTGCGCACACACCATGGCGAGCCCGATGCCGGTGTTGCCGCTGGTGGCTTCGATCACGGTCTGGCCGGGTTTCAGCGCGCCACTGCGCTCGGCGGCTTCGATAACGGCCAGCGCCATGCGATCTTTCACCGAACTCATCGGGTTGAAGCTCTCGAGCTTCACGAAGACGTTCACGCCCTCGGGCGCGAGCTTGCTGATCCGCACGATCGGCGTGCGGCCAACGGTTTGCAGGATGTTGTCGTATTTCATGGGGCGGAGTCCTCTGGCGCGAGCATAGGCCGTTATCACAGCCGACGCGCGTCGAGACTTGGAGGCGGCGTGGAGGTTTTGCGGAGATTGACGCCCGCGCCGGGCCTAGCGGTTCACGAGGATCGAACGCCTAGGCTTTTCCCGCTGCGGGGCGAGCGCCAGCGGAACGAGCCTTGCGATATCGGCAATGCCGTTGGCATGCACCGCACCCGCTTCTGCGCGCGGCTCTGGCTTGGCCGGCGATGGTCCGCCCAGGAACTTGTCGATATCGAACGGCGCCGCCAGACCCATCTTGCCCTCGCCAGCGCCAAGCTGCGCCGATTCCTTCCGGGCCGTAACGGCGGCGCTTCCAGAGGCTGTTGATAACTCTCTCGCCGCTTGCAAATCCCCGGACGATCTCCTTTCTTGCCGCGCACGGGGAGGTTGTAGATGCGCGGACTCGGCTGGACGCTGCTGGTCATGGCCCTGACGGCGCTCGCCGGGTGCGGGCCGCAGATCGGTGCATTGCACCGTGGCGAAACCGGGCGCGTGGTGCGCGTGATCAACGGCGACACGCTGCTGCTGGAGTCCGGCCTGCGGGTGTTTCTGGCCGAGGTCGACGCGCCGCGCGGCGACCAGCCCTACGCGTCACAGGCCTATGGCGAACTAGAGGCGCTCGCGCTCCATCGCAGCGTGCTCTTGGCGTACGGCGGTTCGCCGCGATGGGTGTGGCGCGCACCCGACCCACGGCCGACGGCGGGCGCCGCGCCCCCAAACGCGCCGGACTCGGCGGCGATCGCGCACGTCTTCGTGCAAAGCGAGGGCGGGCGCTGGTTCTGGTTGCAGAACGCTCTCGTCGCTCGCGGCGCGGCGATGGTGCGCCCGCGCTACGACAACCACGCCCGCACCGCGGAACTCATGAATTCGGAGGCGCAGGCGCGAACCGCAGCCCGCGGCCTCTGGAGCTTGCGAGACTATCGGATTCTCACAACCGCCGATGCCTCGCGGCTGGCGCTGCGCGGCGACGCGACCTGTGAGCGCAGCGACGCGCCCTACCGCCTGCTGCAGGGCCGCATCCACGACGCGCAGATCCTCGACCGCCGCGCATCGTTGACGATGGAAGGCGGCGCGGCGGACAAATCGTTCTCGATCGTCCTGTTCGGCGACGCCTTCACGCACTGGGACGGCGCGCCGCTCGCCTCGCTCTCCGGGGCGCGCGTGCGTGTGCGCGGGGCGCTCGGCGTCTTTCACGATCAGCCGCAGGTCTGCCTCGAAGACAGCCGCCAGCTCGAGATTCTGCGGGGCCCGCCGGTCCGCCCTCAATCGCCGACGTAGCCCGCTTCCGCCGGATCGCCGACGCGGGCGATGAGCGCGCGTTTCAGCTTCGCCAGTGCGTTGCTCTCGATCTGGCGAACGCGCTCCTTCGAGATACCGAGGCGCTCGCCGAGCGCTTCCAGCGTCACCGTCTCCTCTTCGAGCCTGCGTTCGCGAACGATCAGCCGCTCGCGCTCGCTCAGCTCATTCATTGCGTCGCGGACGAGATGAGCGCGCGCCGCATCGTCATGGCGCAACCTCGTCATCGCTTCCGGATCGGCGTGGTCGTCGGCGAGCAAATCCTGCCATTCCCCGTCTCCGTCATCGGTCAGCGGCGCGTTGAGCGAACGGTCCGGAGCGCCGAGCCGAGCGGCCATCGCCTCAACCTCCCGCTCCGGCACGCGCAGATCGCGCGCCACGCGCGAGCAGGCTTCGGCGCTCATCACCGTATCGCCAACATCGCCGATCTTGGCCCGCAGCCGGCGCAGATTGAAGAACAGAGACTTCTGCACCGATGTCGTGCCCGTGCGCACGATCGACCAGTTGCGCAACACGAAGTCCTGCATCGCCGAGCGCACCCACCATGCGGCGTAGGTGGAAAAGCGCACGCCGCGCTCCGGTTCGAAACGCGCGGCCGCCTGCATCAATCCGACGTTGCCCTCCTGCACCAGATCGCTCAGCGGCAGGCCGTAGTGGCGAAAGCGCGACGCCATGGCCACCACCAGGCGCAAGTAGGCGGTGATCAGCTCGTGCAGCGCCTGTTCGTCGCCAAATGTGCGCCAGTGCTCGGCCAGCCGGCGTTCATGCTCCGCATCCAAGAGCGGCGCGCGCATCGCTGCGCGCATGAAGGCCCGCGCGCTGGTCCGCGGTTCGAGGGTTTCGCTCAGCGCCATGTCCTACGCTTCTAATCCTTGTTTGCACCGGTTCTGCCGGGCGCAAACGAATGCGAGCCATCAGGTTCACGAACGCACGACCGCGGCGAAAAGTGCCGCCGCGACTGCAAAGAAAAAGGGCCGGACTTCACGGTCCGGCCCCGAAGCTTGCTTTAGGCGAAGCTTAAGCGGCCGCCGCCTGCTTTTTTGAAGCGAGCGACGCTGTCAGCTTCTGCACGGCGTCATCGCGGCTGACCTTCTCGACAGCCGCGAGTTCACGCGCCATGCGATCGAGCGCGCTCTCATAGAGCTGGCGTTCGGAATACGACTGTTCGGGCTGATCGCTGGCGCGATGCAGATCGCGCACCACCTCGGCAATCGAAACGAGGTCACCCGAGTTGATCTTGGCTTCGTATTCCTGGGCGCGGCGGCTCCACATCGTTCGTTTGATGCGGGCGCGCCCTTGCAGCGTCTTCATGGCCTGGTCGACAACTTCGCTGGAGGCGAGCGGGCGCATGCCGCAAGAGCGCGCCTTGGTAGTGGGCACCCGCAGCGTCATTTTGTCCTGCTCGAACGAGATCACGAACACGTCG
This sequence comes from Pseudomonadota bacterium, assembly GCA_018241475.1. Lineage (GTDB taxonomy): Bacteria > Pseudomonadota > Alphaproteobacteria > Caulobacterales > Aquidulcibacteraceae > Vitreimonas. The sequence goes on from JAFEDV010000132.1 coordinate 8,025, forward strand.
AGGGCGATGCCGGCGACTTGTTGCTGCTCAACGCCCATGACCCGGCCAACGCCGTGCGCCGGGTAGACGATGTGGTCGCCCGGGCGGAAAGACGTCGTCGGCGTGGCGTGCGTGGCTTGCATTCAAAAACTCCGTGGTCCCAGGGTTCGCCCCGCAGCCGCTTTCCCAAACGTCACCTCAGCCGGCGCAAAGGGATACGGGCGGCTCCGCCTGCCCGCGGCCCTCGGTTCCCCCTGACGTGCTGAATGGCGCGATGGACAAGTCCAGCTGCCGAGCGCGCTTCGACGCTCAAATGTAAGAATTACCCTACCACAGTTTTAGGCGGTTCGGAAGCGTCGCCGGGTCGCAAGCTATTCGCCTGATCCGGGCTTCTCGCTGAAGTATTTCTCGTACTTGCCTTTTTCGTCTTTAAAGGCGTCCGCATCGGCAGGGGGCGTGCCCTTCCTCGTAATATTTGGCCAAACCTTTGCGAATTCTGTGTTCACTTTGAGCCATTTTCCGTCTTGATCGTCTTGCGAATCCGGCTTGATGGCGTCCACCGGGCATTCGGGCTCGCAAACCCCACAGTCGATACACTCATCAGGGTGAATAACGAGGAAGTTCTCGCCTTCGTAAAAACAGTCGACCGGGCAGACTTCGACACAGTCCATATATTTGCAACGCACGCATGCGTCGGTGACGATGTAGGTCATGCCTCCTCCGGTCCGGCGCGGCTGACATGGCTGGGCGGGCAGGAACCGTCAAGCGAACGGGGGTGCGTCAAAGATCGCTGTAAAGCCGGCGAGCCTCGGCCGGCGGGCCGCGGCGGGCGCCGATTGCCTTCACGGCGACGCTTCGGATGGCGCCGCGCTGCGGCACCAGCAGCTTGTCCCCTGGACCGATCTCCGACGACGGCTTGTCCAGCGCCCGCGAAGCGCCGTCTTGGCGGATGACCCGAACGCCGCCTTCGCTGACCAGGCGCGAGGCCGCGGCGCGGGTCTTGGCGAAGCGAGCCCGCCAGAGCCAAACATCGATGCGGACGCGATTCTCGCTCACGCCGCGCCCCTCCGGCGCCGGCGCGGCGTGTGAGGCTGCGTGAGGTCAGGCAATAGCGAAGCCAATGGTGCAAAGGCGCCGTCTTCGAGAGCAACTCTGC
>JAFEDV010000133.1 GCA_018241475.1 Pseudomonadota bacterium
AATTGTCGCCCCACATTGTCTTCAGCGCTGAGGCCTTCGGGTGCCAGGCTTCGCTCTGGCGTGTCTGCGCGACATGATAGATGACGCGGTGATCCGCCACTTCCGCAAGGGTGCGCGGCTTGCCGTAGGTCTTGAGATAATCGGGCGAGGCGAACAGAACGTAGTGATAGGTCGCCAGGCGGGTCACGACGTTGTCGAGGTGTTTATCCTCTTCGAATTGCAGCGACAGATCGACATCGGCGCGCAAGCCTTCGGCCGGCCACAGTCCCGAGTCGAGTGAGATGGCGATCTTCGGGTTCTTCTGCTGAAACTCCGCAAGCCGCGGCGCCAGCCAGAATGCCGCGAGCCCGTCGGGCGCCGCCAGCTTCACTCGGCCCTCGTCGCGATTATCCATGCCGAGCGCGAGCCTCTCGATCGCTTGCGCCGAACGCTCCATCGTCAGCACGTGGTCGCGGATCAGCGCGCCGGCTTCGGTAACCGTCGCGCCCTGGAGGCCGCGCGAGATCAACTGCACCTTGAGGCGCCCCTCGAGATCGTCGAGCCGACGGCTTACCGTCGGTTGTGTAAGCCCCAGAACGCGCGCGGCGCCGCTGAAGCTTCCCGTCTCGGCCACGGCCAGAAACACACGCAGGTCGGCCCAATCGACGCGCTGCTGGCTGATGACGATTTGGGTATCGGGTCCGCGCATAAAGGTCATTCACACTTCGCGGAGGCACGAAGCTTGCGAACAGGTTAGCCGGAAAGATGGAGTAAAGGATAGGGGCGCCATGCCATTTGAGCGGGCTGGTTCGGCTGCGGGGCGAGTGAGCGACCCGAAACGGATCGTCGAGGTCGCGAGACGCTTCGGCATGACGTTGGCTACCGACGCCGAAATCGTTGCAGCGCGCGCGATCGCCGCCAGGCTGATCGGCGCGGGGATCGCCGCCGCGGACACCTTCATCGCCATGCAGACGCTGACCGAATCCAGCGTCTTCGTCTTTTGCGAAAGCGACCGCGTGACCGGCATGCTGGGCATGTTCCTGCTCTCGGATCGCGGTTTGGACGCGATCGAACGCGGCGTCTTTGACGGCATCACGCCGGATCGAGACCATGTCTGTCAGCCCTATGCGACGCCCGTCGGCTGCTACGGCTGGGGTTTCGCGGCCGCTACCGAGCAAGGCGGACGCGCGGCGGTCAAGGCCGCTGTCGCCCTCCATGACGAACTGTTCTGGGCGATCCCGACATTTACCCGCACGGCGACGCCCGACGGCGTGCGCGTCATTCGCGGCAGCATGGGATACGAAATCTATCGCGAGACCGATCCGACGCTGGTTTGGATTCCGCCGCGCGCGCCTTCGCCCTCGGTGCGGCGATGAACCAATCGCCTCGCAACGAGCGGGTGGACGTCGCCGTTGCGCGCTCCATCGCGGAAATCATGGAAGCATTCGCTATTCGCACGCTCGTCTATATGGGTGAGCAGAATTGTCCGTATGACGAGGAATACGACGGCAACGATTTCGCCGCCGCGACACATCTGATCGCCCGTGTCGGCAGGGAGCCGGTAGGCGTGATGCGCCTGCGCTGGTTCGCGGACTTCTGCAAAGTCGAACGCGTCGCCGTCCGCCGCGAGCATCGCGGCGGCGAAGTGGCCCAAGCCATGATCGAGGCGGCTTGCGAAATCGCCGGCCGCAAGGGCTATCGCACCATTCTGGGTCACATCCAGTCCCACCTATTGCCGTTTTGGCGGCGCTACGGCGGTGTCAGCGTGCGGTCCGGCCGCCCACGCTTCTTCTTCTCGGATCACGAATATGTCGAGGTCGTGCGCACGCTGGCGCCGCATGCGAATGCGCTCACCCTGGATACGCCCGCCATGGTGCTGCTCCGGCCCGAGGGCGCTTGGGACGAACCCGGCGTCCTCGATCGCTCGAACGAACGCCTAGCCCCGGCGTTGCTGTGATGGACAGCGCGACAGGGGATCTCGGCCGCAAGCCCTGGCTGCTCTGCCTCAATTTGCAGCGCGAGTTCATCATGCCGGGCCGGCCGTTCTACGCGCCGGCAGGACCGGCCGCCGCCACCAGCGCCAGACGCTGCCTGTCGCGCGCCCGCGACTATGGCTGGACAATCGTGCACGTGCAGACCGACGCCGCGCGCCGCGCCCGCAGTGACGAATTTGCACGCCCGATCGACGGTCTGGAGCCGCTTCCAAGCGAGCCGCTGTTTCGCATTGCGCAACGGTCAGCGTTCGCAAATGACGATTTGCGCAACCGCGTCCTCAGCGAGCGACCGCCT
>JAFEDV010000134.1 GCA_018241475.1 Pseudomonadota bacterium
AAGGCCCCGTCAATTGCCTCGAACTTCGCTGCCTTGCAGAGCGGATCGTCCTTGAAGCGATAGGCGCGCATCGCACCCTTGGCGTCGAGCGCCGCGCGCGAGGCGGCAATTTCGTCAGGCGACATATGCAGCGCCGCGGTCGCGCGACCCGGGAGCGATGGCTGTGACGCTACCGCCGCCCACACGTTGGGCTCGGCAATCAGCGTCATCGCGAAATTTCCCGAGAGGCACATGCCGATCACGCCAACGCGATCGATCTTGCGCGATTCGGCGACATGCCGGCAAAGCGCCCGCATCCAATCGACAATGGCGCTCGACTGGTTTCTCGCGAACACCTGAAACTCGCGCCGCATGCAGAGCATTCGTAAGAGATTGAGCGATGAAGTCTGGCCCAGTGGGCCGAACCAATGTGGAACCCAAACTTCAAGACCTGCATCCGCCAGCCGCTTACAGAACGCGATGGTCGATTGCCCGATGCCCGGCATTTCCTGCATGACAATCACCGGTGGACCCGCGCCGATCGTATAGACCTCGAAGCTGGTGAGGCGCCCCGAGAGCGGCGCGGCGAACGCCGCCCGTTCAAACCCGTCCATCGCGCCCATGAATCCGTTCCATTTGACCCCAGGGCGGTACCTGACTAAAAGCCCGCCCACGCGCCAGCTTAAAAAGCGCGCTTTGACCGGCACAAGAGCCCATATGAGGGCTCGGGAGGCTGGCGAGGCCCCCCGCCCGACGTGATCGTCCGGCGGGGCTAAAACGTCTTGGCGCAAGGAGATTTGATTGTTTGAGGCCCTGACAGAGCGGCTTGGAGGCGTCTTCGACCGGCTCACCGGCCGCGGTGCGCTCAGCGAAGCCGACGTCGATGCGGCGCTCCGGGAAGTGCGCATGGCGCTCTTGGAAGCCGACGTCGCGCTGCCGGTGGTGAGGGACTTCATCGTCAAGGTCCGCGCCGAGGCGGTGGGCGAAGCCGTCATCAAGGCGGTGAAGCCGGGCCAGCAGGTCATCAAGATCGTCCATGACGCTCTGATCGACACACTCGGCGGCGATCAGCCGCCCGAGCGGCTCCGCATCGAAGGCGAGCCGCCGAACGTCATCATGATGGCCGGCCTGCAGGGTTCCGGCAAAACCACGACTTCAGCGAAGATCGGTCTGCGCCTCACCAAGACCGACAAGCGCCGCGTCCTGATGGCCTCGCTCGACACGCGCCGTCCGGCGGCGATGGAGCAGCTAACCACGCTCGGCAAATCCATCGGCGTCGATGTGCTGCCGGTTCAGACGGGGCAGAGCCCGCAAGACATCGCCAAGCGCGCGCTCAATGCCGCGCGCGTCGGCGGCTATGACGTGCTCATCCTCGATACCGCCGGCCGCACCAGCATCGACGAAGAGATGATGAGCGAAGCGGCCTCGATCGCACAGATCGCCAAGCCGGCTGAAATCCTGTTGGTCGGCGACAGCCTTACCGGTCAGGACGCGGTTGAAACCGCACGACGCTTCAACGAACGCTTGCCGCTCACTGGCCTTGTGCTCACCCGAGTCGATGGCGACGGCCGCGGCGGAGCTGCGCTTTCGATGCGCGCTGTCACCGGGCTGCCGATCAAATTCCTCGGCGTCGGCGAACGCCCCGATGGACTCGAGCCCTTCGACGCCCGCCGCGTCGCAGGCCGCATCCTCGGCCAGGGCGACATTGTCGGCCTGGTCGAGAAGGCCGCCGAGAACGTCGACCGTGCGCACGCCGAGAAA
>JAFEDV010000135.1 GCA_018241475.1 Pseudomonadota bacterium
AAGCAGCGCCACCTGCGCCTCCGGCGCACCCGGCGAGGCGATGAGCGTCTGCGGTTGGAGATAGGCGTTCGGATTGATGTGCTGGACGGTGCCGACGAGGCCGCCGCTGTCTTGTTGCGCCAGCGCCCATCGCCCGCCGAAACAGGCAAAGCCCAACAGCCAGGTCCAGAAGCCCTGTGTGCGGCGCATAAGGCGAATGGCGGAGACGAGGAAAAATAGCCCCGCGCCGTACAGGAGCCCCGCTTGAAGCCAATTGGAACCGCGAAGCGTCTCTATGTTGCTGGGCTCCAGTGTGGTCGACAAATCGATCGGCAGGTGACCGAGCACGACGGTGACCGCGAATGCGGCTGCAAAGCTCAGGATCACCAGAGCCAGCAGCACCAGAACGGCCGGCCAACGAAGTATGAATGTCATCGGGTAGTCCCCTCCCCGCCGTGCTCCCCCGAGCGTAGGCGCAATCTATAGCCCCGCTCGGCCGGAGTCAGGCCCTTTCGCTTGATTGAGGGCGGGCGCAACCGAAGGGCGGATCAAGGGTTATCCCCATCGATCCAACCGCCAACACTGCGCACCGGTATGCGCGTAAGCTGTTGTTCTTGCGGCGGGCGCGGACACGAAGCCGGACCTGCGAGGCGCCGAACTGCGCGCCGCAAATGACGAACCGATCGCTTCTGGGCCCCGTTTCGCGCGTCTCGTCAAAGCCCTGCGAGAAGCACAACGTCGACGCGGGCGTGGATGTTTACGAAGAGCAGGAGCGCGGGCAAGACGCGCGCATCATGCCGTATTGTACCAATCCGGCGGCAATTCCGCGGCCTCTATGCGGGGCGTTGCGAATGCATTCACGGTCTTGCCGCGCAGCCAGAGCGACAGCACCCATTTCTCGCCTCGCGTCGTCGGGACGCCAGCGTGCATGCTCAACGGATCCGGCGCGCCTTGGCTGTCGACGTTGAGAAACATCAGCCCATCGCCTTTGCGCGCCTTGAACTTGAACCCGACATCCGTGAACTCGGTCTCGCCGCCTTCATAATCGTCATTCAGATAGAGAAGGAATGTCGCCACGCGCTGCCCGCGCGCCTCGATTTCCTCGTCCATGCCGGCGCCGGGTTTCAGGAAATCACTGTGGCGCATGAAGGTTTCGCCCGGGCTGTAATGGAGCAGCTTGGCGACCTCGAAGTGCTCAACGGGGACCGCCGTCGCTCGGGCGATGCGGTCGTGAATGAGGCTCAGCACGATATCCGACGCTTCGAGCTCAAAGTCCGCCTCGGTATTGGTGCGCCCCTCGTGCATCTGCATCGCCGCGTTGGAACTCTCGTAAACGCGCGCCGGGCCGAGGCCGCCGCGCCCCTTGGCGATGAGCCAGTCGCACTCCTCCGGCGTTGCGAAACGCTCGAACGCGCGGATGCGCGGAGCGTCCAGCAAGACGCGACGTTCGCGCGGATTCTGCAAAGCCTTGAGGTTCACCGCCGCTCTCAGCTTGGCGGTGTTGGAACCGCCGCTACGCGCGAGCGTCTGCAGTTCACGGAGCGCATCCGGCCAGCCAACCGACGCCGCACGCGCCAAATTGTCCAGCGCCAAATTCAAATTGCGACGAGTGCAATAGCCCAACGCCTGAGCGTGAGCGAGCGCCGTCAAGGCTTGCGGATTGCCCGCCTTCGCTGCCGCGACCAGGCCGTCAAGTGGATGCGCCATCCGGCGGTCTATAGCACGTTCAAAGATCGAGCAGCATTCGTTCGGGGTCTTCCAGCCCCTCCTTCACACGCACGAGAAACGTGACCGCCTCTTTGCCGTCGACAATGCGGTGATCGTAGGAAAGCGCCAGATACATCATCGGCCGCACCACGACCTGCTTGTCGATCACCACCGGCCGCTCCTGAATCTTGTGCATGCCGAGGATGCCGGACTGCGGCGTATTCAGGATAGGCGTCGACATGAGCGAGCCATAGACGCCGCCATTGGAGATTGTGAACGTCGCCCCCTGCAGCTCTTCGAGCTTCAGATGCCCGTCGCGCGCCTTCATGCCCAAGTCGCCGATTTCCTGCTCGATCTCAGCCATAGACTTGCGATCCGCATCGCGAACCACCGGCACGACCAGGCCGCGATCGGTGCCGACCGCGATGCCGATGTCGTAGTAGTTCTTGTAGATGATGTCTTCGCCATCGATTTCGGCGTTGACATTGGGGATTTCCTTCAGCGCCGCAATGCACGCCTTCAGGAAGAAGCTCATGAAGCCGAGCTTAACGCCGTGCTTCTTCTCGAAACTGTCCTTGTACTTGGCGCGCGCCGTCATGATGGCGGACATATCCGCCTCGTTGAACGTGGTCAGCATCGCCGCTGTGTTCTGCGCTTCCTTCAGACGCCGCGCGATGGTGCGGCGAAGGCGCGTCATCGGCACCCGCTCTTCGCGCGGACCGATCGCCCGCGGCGGCGCGGCGATCGCGGTCGATTGCACCGTCTGCGGCCCCGCTTGCGCGCCCTGCGCGCGCGCTTCGATCACCGCGAGCGCGTCGGACTTGGTGAGCCGCCCCTCGCGACCGGTGCCGCTCAAGCCGGAGATGTCGACGCCGCCTTCAGCGGCGATCCGTTGCACAGAGGGCGGCGCCTGCTTGACGGCGCCTTCTTTGCGCAGCGCTTGCGTCGCCGGTTGCGACGCCGGCGGCGGCGTGGGTTGGGCGGCCGGCTTTGGCGGAGCGGCGGTCGCCGGCTGAAGCGCGGCTTGCGCACCGGCCGCACCCAGATGCCCCAGCAGTGCGCCGATCTGCACGGTCGCACCTTCTTTCGCGACAATTTCCGTCAGCACCCCTGCTTCTGGCGCCGAGACTTCCACGGAGACCTTATCCGTTTCCAGCTCCACCAGCGTCTCGTCCTTGCGCACCGCGTCGCCGGCCTGCTTCAGCCATTTCGCGACGGTCGCTTCGCTGACGCTTTCGCCGAGTGTGGGCACAACAATATCTGTCATCTAAACGATCCTTGGAGCGCTATCGGCGCACTATCACGTCTCAGCCGGGAGGTCATGGCTTGGCAATGGCGGGCTGTCGGACTTGGTCCAGAACACGCCGTCATTGCCGTTATTCTTTTGCACTAGGCGCACCTTCGCCGGATCGAGCCCGCGCATCAGCCGCGCGTTGACGGCGATCTTCTCGGCGTCATCGGTCCCTTTGACCGTGCTGTGCGTGGCGCACCCGCAGGTTCTGCAATGATGGAATTCGAGTTCCCGGTCGCCCCACATGTAGATGAAGGTGTCCGGCGGCGCTGCGAATTTGACGTCGCGCTGCGGGTAGTAGGCCCAGAGGCCGCCATAGAGACGACAGTGAGAGCAGTTGCAGTCGAGCACCCATTCGGGCGCAGGCTCGACTTCGAAGCGCACTGCGCCGCAATGGCAGGAAGCTGCAACCATGACTAACCAAGCGCCTCCTCAAGGAGCGCCGCAAGCTCCCTCAAATGCTTGGACATGAGACCCGCCGCCGTCGACGCCGTGGCGGGCCGTCCGGCGTAGCGTCCGGCTTTCGCCTTCACTTGGAGCCGTTCCAGCGTGAGTTCGAGCCATGGCTCGACAAACCACCAGCCGCCCATGTTCTTGGGTTCCTCCTGGCACCAGACCAGTTCGGCGTTCGGGAAGCGCGCCAGCTCTGCGGAAATCGACTTCATCGGCCAGGGATAGAGTTGCTCGAGGCGCATCAGATAGATGTCGTTGAGGCCGCGCCGCTCCCGCTCATCCAGGAGGTCGAAATAGACCTTGCCCGAACAGAGCACGACGCGGCGGATTTCGGAATCGCCCTTGAGCTTGAGTGTTGTGTTGCCGTTGCCGATCTGCGCATCATCCCAGAGCACGCGATGGAAGGACGTGCCTTCAGCCATATCGCTGAGGCTTGAAACGCACTTCTTGTGACGTAGCAGCGATTTCGGCGTGAACACGATGAGCGGCTTACGGAAATCGCGATGCATCTGCCGGCGCAGCGCATGAAAATAGTTCGCGGGCGTCGTGCAATTGATCACCTGCATGTTGTCTTCGGCGCAAAGCTGCAGGAACCGCTCCAGCCGAGCCGACGAATGCTCCGGCCCTTGCCCCTCATAGCCGTGCGGCAAGAGCATCACGAGGCCGGACATGCGCAGCCATTTGCGCTCGCCCGAGGAGATGAACTGATCGATCACCACCTGCGCGCCGTTCACGAAGTCCCCGAACTGCGCCTCCCACAGTGTCAGTGTCTTCGGATCGGCGAGCGAGTAACCGTACTCGAAACCCAACACCGCCTCTTCCGAGAGCAGCGAGTCGATGACTTCGTAGTGGGCCTGACCTTCGCGCAGGTGGTTGAGCGGCGTGTAGCGCTCTTCCGTGGTCTGGTCGACAAAATGCGAGTGGCGCTGACTGAAAGTGCCGCGGCCTGAGTCTTGGCCCGACAACCGCACAGGAAAACCTTCGTCGAGCAGTGTCGCGAACGCCAGGTGTTCGCCGAGCGCCCAATCGATGCCGCGGCCTTCCTCGATCGCCTTGCGCCGCGCTTCCACAACCCTGGCCACCGTCTTGTGCATGTCGACGCCAGCGGGGATTTCGGTGATACGGCGGCCGAGCTCAATGAGTTTGCTCTTCGCCGCCGCCGTTGTGCCGCGACGGTCGTCGTCTTCCGGCAGCGAGAAACCGGACCATACGCCGTCCAGCCAATCGGCCTTGTTGGCCTTGAAGTCTTTGCCGCCTTCAAATTCGCGATCGAGGAATTGCGTGAACTCGTCGCCCCACCGCTGCGCTTCCTCGCGCGCCGTTACGCCTTCGCTCGCGAGACGCTCCGTATAGAGCGCAAGCGTCGAAGGCTGATCCTTGATGCGCCGGTACATGATCGGCTGCGTCATGGTCGGATCGTCGCCTTCGTTGTGCCCAAAGCGACGATAGCAGAACATGTCGATGACGACGTCCTTGCCGAAGATCTGGCGATACTCCGTCGCCACCTTCGCCGCGAACACCACCGCTTCCGGGTCGTCGCCGTTCACATGGAAGATCGGCGCCTGCACCATGAGCGCGACGTCGCTCGGGTACGGCGACGAGCGTGAGAAGCGCGGCGCGGTGGTGAAGCCGATCTGGTTGTTGATGATGAAGTGCAGCGTGCCGCCGGTGCGATAGCCGCGCAGGCCGGAGAGCGCGAAGCACTCCGCCACCACGCCCTGCCCCGCGAACGCGGCGTCGCCATGGATGAGCAGCGGCAGCACGCGCGCGCGCAGTTCGTGCAAGTCTTCGTCCGCCGTCCAGCGCTGCCGCAGCGCCTGTTTGGCGCGCGCCTTGCCGAGCACCACTGGATTGACGATCTCGAGATGGCTCGGATTGGCGGTGAGCGACAGATGCACGATGTTGCCGTCGAACACGCGATCCGAAGATGCGCCAAGGTGATACTTCACGTCGCCCGAGCCCAGCACGTCGTCGGGGGTCGCCGAGCCGCCCTGGAATTCGTGGAATATCGCCTGGTACGGCTTGCCCATCACCGCCGCGAGCGTGTTGAGGCGTCCGCGATGCGCCATGCCGAGCACGATCTCGTCGACGCCGAGCGCGCCGCCGCGCTTGATGATCTGCTCCATCGCCGGGATCATCGCCTCGGCGCCGTCGAGCCCAAAGCGTTTGGTGCCAGGATAGCGCTTGGCCAGGAAGCGCTCGAACGTCTCGCCTTCCATCAGCTTGCGCAGAATCGCGCGCTTGCCTTCGGGCGTGAAGGTGATCTCCTTATGCGGCCCTTCGATGCGCTCCTGGATCCAGCTCTTCTCGGCTGGATCGGTGATGTGCATGAACTCGACCCCGACGGTCGAGCAATAGGTGCGCTTCAGGATCGCCAGCATCTGATTGATGCTGGCGCTCTCCAAACCCAGAACCCCGTCGATGAAGATCGGCCGCTCGAGATCGGCGCTGCCGAAGCCGTAGGTCGACGGATCGAGTTCGGCGGGCGCCTCGCGCACTTCGATGCCGAGCGGATCGAGGTTGGCCGCCAAGTGTCCACGGGTGCGATAGGCGCGGATCATCATCAGCGCGCGGATCGAATCGCGCGCCGATTGCTGCACATCCTGCGCCGACGCATTCGGCAGCCGCGCGCGCGCCTTGCTCTCGAAGCGCTCGCTCAGCGCCCCCCAATTGCCGTCAAGCAGGGCTGTGAGCTCCGTCGTCTTCGGCTGCGCCAGTTCGGGCCGGTACCAGGACGGGCCGGCGACCGCCGCCCGCACTGCGCTCGGGTCATCGCGCAACTGCTGGAAGAACGCGCGCCAGGACGCATCGACCGAATTGGGATCGTCCAGAAACTTCTCGTGCATTTCCTCCACGAACGTGGCGTTGGCGCCATAAAGGAAGCTGGTTTCGAGAAGCGCGGTATTGGGCAGGCTGCGGGCGTCATCCGCCATGATGAAGCTGACCTTTCGGCTGGGACGCGACGCCAGGAATATAGGCTCCGCGACGTGGCGGCGCTTCTTCTAATGTGCGTCGGTTAAGGAAAGAAGGGCTGCTTTGGCGCAGAGCTGCGGGCTTTCAGGTCGGCGTGCAATCGCCGCTTCGGCCGGCCACGCGCATGACGCCGAAACTGTCGGTCCGCCCGCCGCCGCGCAGCAGCGGTTCGGTCACATAAACAATGGGGCCATAACCGGGCGCGCCGCCGAAACGGTCCGTCAGGAAGCGCAGTAACGGTTCTGGCGCCGCTTGGCCGCGCATGCGCGAGTCCCATATCAGCAGACACTGGCCGCGTCCGGTCGGCGCCGCCTCCGCCATGCCATAATCCCGCGAGAAGACGCGCGCGCGCGGCAGCAAGATCCGCAAGTTTCCGCCGATGTGAGCGTTCTCCGTGAGGATGGTTCCCTCTCCCAGCCCCTGGCGCTCGAGTTCGCCCGCCAGCGCCGGCGCCGGCATTTGCAGCCAGCAATTCTTGCAGCCGCTCGGCTCGATCAGCGCCTGGCCGACGAGTCCGGCGAAAACGCCAACGACGAATATCGCCGCGACGCCGGCGAACCAGCGCTCGGCGCCCGGATTGGCGGGCTTGTGTCCGATCCAGAAGAAAAACAGCAGCGGCGCGGCGATCAGGATCGGATGCATGTAGCGCGGCTTGAAGTCGGTCACCTGCGCTACCAACACGGCGCCGATAAGCACGCCGAAGGTGAGGCCAAGCCCAAGCAGCATGGCGCGCAGCCAGGGCGAGCCGCCCTCGCGCTTCGCGCGCAGCGTCGGCCAGAAGATCAGCGCTGCGAGCCAGAACGGCGCGAGGAAGGTCAGCACCCCTTCGCCGAGGCTGAGCAGGCCCTCGCCGACATTGGCGAAATAGCTCGGCCTGTCGTCGACGCCGGTTACCTGCCGCAATACGTCGACATACGCGTACGGCGCATGCACCATCCAGTTCAGCGGCAGCGCCAGAATCGCAATCGCGACCGCGATCGAAACCAGCATCCGCCAATTCAGCAGTCCCGCCCGCAGAGGCGCCACCAACAGGCACGCGATCAGCAGCGGAATGAGGAAAACCGCGAAGCTGAACTTGGTGAGGAAGCCAAAGCCCAGCACCATGCCGAACACGACGTAGTCGAGCGTGCGCTTGCTCTCGAAGGCTCGCGGCGGCGCCCACAGCGTCAGGAAGATGAACACCGAGAGCAGCAGCGAGTGGGTGTAGCCGACATGAGCGCCCCAGCCGACATTGTAGAGCAGCACCAGCGCATAGCTCGCGAGCGCGGCGCGCTGCGGCGATTTCAGCAAGCGCCGCCCGGCGAAGTAGGACGCGACGAACATCGCCGCCAGCACGCCGTACTTGACCACGACATGCGCGAGCAACGTGCGGCCGAACACGGCGTAACCGCTCAGCAAAATCCAGGTGTAGAGCGGCGGCTGGCGCGGGTTGTAACCAAGGCGCCAATCGTTCGCGAGCAGCGCCTGCTCGATCTCATCGGTGCCGAGCACCGGCGAAATCCAAAGCCGCAGCAAAACGTGCGCCACGACGTAGACGAAGAGGACGGTGAAGAAGCCGGCCGGGCTGACCGCAAAATCGTAGAAACGCGCCAGCGGATCGCGCGCCGCGTCCGCCTTGATGTCGCTCGCTGTCACGCCTCGCCTCCCCGCGATTCGTTCAGCCGCGCAGCAGTTCGCTCATGGTGCGCCCGAGCGCTGCAGGGTGCGGCGCGACCTTGATGCCCGCCGCCTCCAGGGCTGCAATCTTCGAGGCCGCATCGCCCTTGCCGCCGGAGATGATGGCGCCGGCGTGGCCCATGCGCCGCCCAGGCGGCGCGGTGCGGCCGGCGATGAAGCCGACGACCGGCTTCCAGCGACCCTTCCTCTTTTCGTCGGCCAAGAATTGCGCCGCGTCTTCCTCCGCCGCGCCGCCGATTTCGCCGATCATCACGATGGATTTGGTGGCGTCGTCGGCGAGAAAGCGCTCGAGCACGTCGATGAATTCCATGCCCTTCACCGGATCGCCGCCAATTCCCACAGCGGTGGTTTGGCCGAGGCCTTCGTTGGTGGTCTGGAACACCGCTTCGTAAGTCAGCGTGCCGGAGCGCGACACGACGCCGACGCTGCCCTTCTTGAAGATCTGGCCAGGCATGATGCCGATCTTGCACTCGTTCGGCGTCAGGACGCCCGGGCAGTTCGGGCCGAGCAGCATTGACTTGGATTTCTGCAGCTTCGCTTTCACGCGCACCATGTCGAGCACCGGAATGCCTTCGGTGATGCAGACGATGAGCGGGATTTCCGCATCGATGGCTTCCTCGATCGCCGCGGCGGCGCCCGGCGGCGGCACATAGATCACCGTTGCGTCGGCGCCGGCCTTCGCTTTCGCTTCGGCGACGGTGTTGAACACCGGCAGTCCAAGATGTGTCTGTCCTCCCTTGCCGGGGCTTACGCCGCCGGTCATGCGCGTGCCGTAGGCGATCGCCTGCTCGGAATGGAAGGTGCCGTTCTTGCCGGTGAACCCTTGGCAGATGACGCGTGTTCCGGCGTGGACGAGAATGGACAAAGGCGAAGACCCACAAAG
>JAFEDV010000136.1 GCA_018241475.1 Pseudomonadota bacterium
AAGCGCCTTCCCCTGACTTCGCGCACGACGTGCTCAAGCATGTTCAGTCCGGTGAGCGAATACTTCTCCGGCCGCACCGGGGCGACGATGTGGTCGGCCGTGGTGATCGCCAGGCGAGTGAGGAAGGTTGCGCACGGGTTGGCGTCGATCACGACGGCGTCGGAACGCGCGCGCAGAGCCGAAATCAACGCTCGAAAGCGCGTGAACGCCTCTGCCTTGTCGCGCTCGGAACGAGTGTCGAGCGTGAACTCGAACAGGCGTTCATCGCCGGCCACGAGTTCGAAAGTCGGCTGCTTGCTGGTCTTGATCCGGTTGAGCGGCGCAGCAATGGCGCCGAAATCGGACGGACTCAGGCTTTGTTCGCCGCGCGCATTGAGCACGCCGTAGATGGTGTGGTTGCGATCGCGGATGCGGTTTCGCTCGCCCGGCGAAAGGAAATATTGAGTGAGATTGTGTTGCGGATCGAGGTCCACGAAGCTGATCGAGCGCTTGTCGGCCAGATGCGCGGCGGCGAACAGGTTTGCGGCGAGCACGGTCTTGCCGACGCCGCCCTTGATGTTGAGCAAGGCGATCACGCGTCCGCGCCCGCTCGCGTTGCGAGCGAGATCGGTGATGCGTGCAAGCGTTTCCGACTGTGGAGGGCGGCGGAAATCGACGCTCGCGGCGGTGTCGAGGGTCGCATGAATCCAGGAATCGGGCGGCAGCTCGCCGGTTCGCACCACGATGATGGTCCGGCCATTGTTGAGCGCGGCGGCGACCTCCCGCGGCAGCCACTTGCTTTCTTGCGCTGCCGCCGACGCGAGCAGAACGAAAATCGCAGCCGCGCCGACCGACTCCACCAGGCGAGGGAGGTTTTCCGGGGTGCGCATCTCCGCGCTGGCCAGCAGCGGCGACCAGCCATTGCGCTCGAGTTCGGCGGCTACGAGACGGGCGGCGTCTTCGTCGGCCGGCTCGAATGCCACGTACGCCGTGCTCGTCATCGAAATGTCCAGCCCCTGGGAAAACTTAGGGGGTGAGAGCGCCGCCTGTCCATGCTGTGACAGCGTGGCCCTTTGCCGGGGGTCGAAGCGCCCACATGTTGAGCTTGAGGCTCTCGCTAGGGACGTAGGGGATCGGCTAGGACACCTGTCAATGCGTGAGAAATGGACTCCGGCCGGTTGGCGGGCGAAACCCGCAAAGCATATCCCGCGGGATTATCCGGACGCCTCCGCGCTGGCGGCAGTCGAGCAACAGCTGCGCACTTATCCGCCCTTGGTGTTCGCAGGCGAGGCGCGCAACCTGAAGGCGCGCCTGGCGGAGGTGGCGGCCGGCAAAGCCTTCCTGCTGCAAGGCGGCGACTGTGCCGAAAGCTTCAAGGAATTCCATCCCGACAACATCCGCGACACCTTCCGGACGCTGATGGCGATGAGCGTGGTCCTGACGTTTGCCGGTTCGAGGCCGGTGGTGAAGCTCGGCCGCATCGCCGGCCAATTCGGCAAGCCGCGATCCGATGAGACAGAGACGCGCAATGGCGTGACCTTGCCGTCTTATCGAGGCGACAACATCAACGATATGGAGTTCACGCTGGAAGCACGTACTCCGGACCCGGGGCGGCTGCTGAGGGCCTATGCACAATCGGCATCGACGTTGAACCTCATCCGCGCGTTCGCCAACGGCGGTTACGCTGACTTGCACAATGTGCATCGCTGGATGGTCGGCTTCGTCGCCGACAGCTCGCAAGGCAAGCGCTATCAGGAGATCGCCGACCGCATTTCGGAGGCCATCGACTTCATGGAGGCCTGTGGGATCACGCCGGAAAGCGTTCCCCAAGTGCGCCACGTCGATGTCTACACCAGTCACGAGGCGCTGCTGCTCGGTTACGAAGAGGCGATGACGCGCATCGATTCCACCAGCGGCGATTTCTACGACACGAGCGCGCATTTCCTCTGGATCGGCGACCGCACGCGCCAGCCCGACGGCGCCCATGTCGAGTTCGCGCGCGGCGTCAACAACCCGATCGGACTGAAGTGCGGGCCGTCGCTCGAGCCGGAGGAATTGCTCAAGCTCATCGACATTCTCAATCCCGCCAATGAGCCGGGTCGGCTGACGCTCATCACGCGCTTCGGCGCCGACCGGGTCGAGGCCGGGCTGCCGCGACTGGTGAAGGCGGTCCTGAAAGAGAACCGCATAGTGGTCTGGTCATGCGACCCGATGCACGGCAACACTTCGATGACCGCAACCGGCTATAAGACCCGTTCGTTCGACCGCATTCTCTCGGAAGTGCGCAGTTTCATGCGCATCCTGCCGGAAGAAGGCGCCTATCCCGGCGGCGTGCACGTGGAAATGACCGGCCAGGCGGTCACCGAATGCCTTGGCGGCGCAGCAGCCGTGACCGAAGAGGACCTCTCCTCGCGCTATCACACGCATTGCGACCCGCGACTGAACGGCGGACAGGCGATTGATCTCGCGTTCCTGATCGCCGAAAACCTGCGCGGCGCGCGCATCAACGGGCGCGCTGCGAGGACAGGTTCGTGAAGTCGCTGCGCATCGCAGTTCAGATGGACCCCATCGAGACGATGGTGGTGGCGCGCGACACATCGCTGGCGCTGATGATCGAAGCTGAACGACGCGGCCACGAAGTGTGGTGGTTCACGCCCAATGAGCTCTGGTTCGACTCCGGCAAGGTCAAGGCCCGCACGCGCCGCGTTTCGGTGAGCCTGAACGAAAAGAAGCACTATGAGACGCACGAGGAGAAAGTGCGCGCCGCCGACGATTTCGACGTCATCCTCGTCCGGCAGGATCCGCCCTTCGACATGGGCTATGTGTCGAACACCTACCTGCTCGAACTCACAAAGGCGCTCGTCCTCAATCCGCCGCAGGCCATCCGCGACATCTCGGAGAAGATGTCGATCATGCAATTTCCGGAACTCACGCCAAAGACCTGGGTCGGACGCGATCTCGACGCTCTGGAAGGTTTCGCCAGGCGCTTCGAGCAGGTGGTCCTCAAGGTCCTCTACCTCATGGGCGGGGACGGGGTCATCAAGCTGCACGCGCGCGATCCGGATTTCCGCGCCCGCGCCGCGAAGTTCATCGAAGCCGTCGGCCGTGAGCCGATCCTGGCGCAGGAATTCCTTCCCGCCGTCAG
>JAFEDV010000137.1 GCA_018241475.1 Pseudomonadota bacterium
AACGAAACCAATTCTATGAGGAAGGCGCTGTCGCCGCGCGGCTGTTCGGCGTCCGCACGCCACCACGTGATGTCGCGGCGGTGGAAACACTCTTCAACGCCATGCGCCCTTCCCTGGAGCGCTCGAACATCATGTCCGAATTTTTGTCGCTGTTGAAGCAAGCGCCGCTTCTGCCGAAGCTCGTGCGGCCGCTCCAGCGTGTCGCGATCCGTGCGGCAATCGAGATCATGCCGGACGGGGTGTGCGATGAACTGGGTCTCAAAACAAAGCGCTTGCCTCTGGGGGGAACGACCGCGCTGCGCGGGCTGGGCGCGGCCGCTGAGCGCGTCGTGCTCGAAACTGCACCGCCCGCGCAGGCGTGCGTTCGGCTCGGACTGCCGGCGAACTATCTCTACAAGAGCTGACTACACCATCACCTGATTACCCAGCTCCACGGCGCGGCCAGACGGGATGTGGAAGAAGTCGGTCGCATTGGTGGAGTTGCGCGCGAGGTAGATGAACAGATGGTCCTGCCAGAGCGGCATGCCGCTCTTCTCGCTCGGCACGATGGTGCGGCGGGAGAGGAAGAAGCTCGTCTTCATGATGTCGAACTTCAGGCCATGCTTGCGCGCTTCCGTAAGCGCCTTCACCACGTTCGGGGTTTCCATGAAGCCGAAGGTCAGCGTCACCCGCTTCACGTCCGGCAGGTAGTCTTCGATTTTCACGCGCTCGCTTTCCGGCGCTCGCGGCGTCTGCAGCGTCTTCACCGTCAAGATAATGATCTGCTCGTGCAGCACTTGATTATGCTTCAAATTGTGCATGAGTGCGGCGGGCGCGACATCGGGGTCGCCGGTCAGGAAGATTGCCGCGCCGCGCACGCGGTGCGGCGGGTGATGCGCAAGCGTTTCGAACAGTTTGGAGAGCGGCTCGTCGCGGCGCGTGTTCTCGGCCAAGAGCCGCGTGCCGCGCACCCACGTCCAGATCGTAATCATCAGGCCCGCCGCTATCGCGAGCGGCACGAAACCGCCCTCGACGACCTTGAGCAGGTTCGAGGTGAAGAAAATCGCTTCGATTATCACGAACGGCGTCACAATGAGCGCGGCTACTAAGGGCGGCTGTTTCCACAAGCGCCAGACGACAATGAACGCGAGCAAGGTCGACGTTATCATCGTGCCGGTGACCGAGATGCCATAGGCCGCCGCCATGCGGCTTGAAGATCCGAACGCCAAGGTCAAGATCAGAACGCCCGCCATCAGAATCCAATTGACCTGAGGCAGGTAGATCTGACCGGCCTGCGTTTCCGATGTGCGCCTGATTTCCATGCGCGGCAGCAGGCCCAGCTGAATCGCCTGCTGCGTCAGCGAGAAGGCCCCGGAGATCACCGCTTGGCTCGCGATCACCGTCGCAGCGCCCGCCAGAATGACGAGCGGCAGGCGCATCACCTCTGGCGCCATTTCGAAGAACGGAGCGAAGTCGAACTGGATGTGGTCGGCGCCGACTGCGGCGGCCGCTCGCGCGGCCGCGGTGTATTGCGCGTTGACCGCTCCGAGGTGGGCGATCGAATAGGCGCCTTGGCCGAGATAGTTCAGCGCCAGCGCTGGAAGCACGAAGAAAATCCACGCGGTCCGAATGGGACGCCGCCCAAAATGGCCCATGTCGGCATAGAGTGCTTCAGCACCCGTCACCGCCAGAAACACGGCGCCCAGCACGACGAAGGTCAACCAGCCGTGACTGACCATGAAGCTCAGCGCATGCGTCGGGAGCAGCGCTGCGACGATCTCGGGGGCCCGCGCAATGTTCACTGCGCCGAGCGTCGCGATGGCGATGAACCAAAGCACCATCACTGGCCCGAAATAACGTCCGACCAGCGCGGTGCCGCGCGCCTGCAGAGTGAAGAGCCCGACCAGAACTCCGATGCCGATCGGCAGGATGAAGGGTGTGATGTGTGCCTGCAAAGAAGGCACGGCCCGCAGGCCTTCGACCGCGGACACGACTGAGATCGCCGGCGTGATGAGGGCGTCGCCGTAGAACATGGAGGCGCCTGCGACGCCGATGATGAACAAGAACGCGGTTCGCCGGCCAATTGCGCGCTGCGCCAGGGCCATCAGCGAAAGCGTGCCGCCTTCGCCCTTGTTGTCCATCTGCATGACCAGGAGGACGTACTTGAACGTCACCACGACCATCAGCGCCCAGAAGATGAGCGACGCCAGACCGAAGACTTCTTCAGTGGTGAGCGGCGTGCCGTCCTGCAGGACGTGCGTGAGCGATTCCTTGAACGCGTAGAGCGGGCTGGTGCCGATGTCGCCGTAGACGACGCCGATCGAGCCCAGCATCAGCGCAAAGAAGCCAGCATACTTCGCTCCCCCGGATCCGCGTCCGGCGGCGAAGTGACCTGTGTCTGTGGTCTCGGTTGCGTGCGGCGCGTCGGCCGGGGCCTGCGCCATGCTGAATTCCCCTACGGGCGGCGGCCCGGCCCCCTGGGGGCGCGCCTTTAGACCTTTTCAAATGGCCCGGCAAATGCCGGCTGCCAAATGCCCGCCCCCCAATCCATGCGGCAGGGTGCGTTGTCGTTGGGTTAGCGGCGAGCGTTCGAACCCTACGTAAAGGGAACATTACGTAGCGGAAAGTGTCTCAGAAGTCGACGGCGATGCCTTTGCGCTCCCAATCCCCGTAGCGGGTCGGCTCCGGCCCCTCCGGGCCGCCCTTTTCGGGTGCGAGCGCTTCGGCTTGCTTGCGCCGCTGCGCCGCTTCCGCGAGGGCGCGTTGCGCTTCGGGTGAGAGCTTCCTTTCCGTCGGCTCAGTCATGCCCTCAATATCGGCCGCCGCGGCAGCAAAGACAATTTGCACATCCGCATCGATCGGTGCGGCGTCCCCAAACCGCCGCACATGGTTGATGAAGCATTAACCGCTGCGCTGGAGCCTTCGCCTACCGGTCGGCCGTGCGCACTCTTGTCCTCCCCTCCGCCGCGCTTTGCGCGGCGCTTGGCCTTGTGGCAGGCGGCGAGCCGGCATGGGCGCGCTCGCCCGTCAGCATCGAAGGCCCCGACGAGGCGACGCGCAAGGCCATCCTCGATCTGTTGCCCGATCGGGATCGACCCTCCAGCTTGTTCGACGCCGAGCGGATCGCCGAGGAAGCCGCGGCGCGCGCGAGCGCGTGGCTGCGCTCCGAGGGCTATTACGATGCGGTGGTCGCGCCGCGCGCGAGCGAGAGCCCGATCTCGGCGCGCCTCGAGATCACGCTCGGTCAACGCTATCGCTTCAACGCGCCGCAACTGAGTTTTGACGGCGATGCGCCGAACGGAGAAGCGCACAATGCGGTAGAGGAGGCTTTGCGGAGCGTGCGTGCAGAAGCGCCGGCGCGCTCGGCTGACGTGCTCGCCGCTGAAGCGGCCGCGCTCGCGGCGCTGCAACACGCCGGTTATGCGGACGCCGCCGTCGGCGAACGCCGCGTCATCGTCGATCACGCGACGCAGCGCGTGTCGGTCGACTATCACTTTACAGCGGACTCACTGGTTCGCCTCGGCGGAGTGCGCGCCGAACCGGACAATGTCTTTCGACCCGGATTCATCCGCTCGCTGCGCAACTGGCGCGAGGGCGAAGTGTACACTCCGGAAAATCTCGCGCGCCTTCGCCGCGATCTCACCGCGACTGGCGCGGTCTCGCGAGCCTCGACACGGCTTGCATCGCCGGACGCGGATGGCCGCCGCGACGTTGTCCTCGACGTCGAGCCGGCGAAGCGCAATGCTTACGAACTCGGATTTGGCTATTCCACGACCGAAGGCGCCGGAGTCGACGCCCAGTGGACACGTCGCAATTTCACGGGCCGCGCCGATTCGCTCACGCTCTCCACCACGCTCGGCGAGAAGCTTTCCAATGCGGGCCTGACATGGACGAGACCCGACGCCGTCGGGCTCGGCCACGCGCTGAGCTTGGGCGTTTCCGGCGCGCACGAAGACACCGAGGCGTTCAGGCGCAATGGCGTCGCCCTCTTTGCCTCAGTGGACGCCGCGCCGCACATCGAGTTTGGGCGCAGCTTCGGCCTGCGCTTGGCGGTGGACACTTACGACAATCTGCCAAGTGCAACTGTTCTCTCCGGCTTTGTGGACTTCCGCCTGGACCACACGAACTTCTCGCTCGATCCCCGAACCGGCTCGATTTTTGAAATCCGCGTGGAGCCCACCGCTTCCGTGGACGGCGGCACAACCGCGTTCATGCGCGCCACCGGCGAGGCGCGCGGCTATTATTCCTTCGGCGCCGACCAGCGTCTGACGTTGGCGGGCCGCATCCGCGCCGGTTGGCTGGAGCCGCTGATCGGCGACGCCGACAATGCGCCGGCGGATCGCCGCTTCTACGCAGGCGGCGGCGGCTCCGTACGGGGCTATCCCTACAATTCCATCTTTCCGCTGGAGCGCAACACGCTCGGCCTCACGCCGGGCGGGCAAGGCTTGCTCGAAGGTTCCATCGAAGCGCGCTGGCGCTTCGATGGCCGTCTCGGCGCGGCCGCTTTTGTCGACGGGGGCAATGCCTTCGATGTGTGGAACAACGCCGCCGACCTGCATTGGGGCGTCGGTGTCGGCCTGCGCTACGATCTCGGCTTCGCGCCGTTGCGGGTCGATATCGCCTTCCCGCTAGACCACGAATTCACCGCCGCCGATTACGCCCTCTACATCAGCGTGGGGCAGGCGTTCTGATGGGCGAGCGCCAAGCTCGCCGGCGCCATCGCCTCGCTATCGCGGCGGGCGCGGCCGTGCTTGTCGGCGGCGCGGCCGTCGCCATCGGCCCCGCTGCGCCCTGGCTGGTCGATCACTTCGCCGACGGGCAGCGAATCTGGCGGCTCGGCACGCTCCGACTCGATGGCGTGCGCGGATCGTGGCTGGGAGCGCTGCACGCGGATCATCTCAGCATCGCCGACGCCAACGGCGTCTGGCTGGAGGCCAACGCTCTCGATCTCGACTGGCGTCCCCAGGACCTCCTGTCCGGCGCCCTCGCCATCGACCGCGCGCATGCACGCCGCATCGTGGTTCATCGCCAGCCGGCGCTGTCTGAGCCGCTGCCGTCGAGCGGAGCGAGCATCGACGTGCGCCTGGGCGCCGTTCACATCGACGCCATCGATGTCGGCGAGCAAGCATTTGGCGAGACGGCGCACTTCGCTGCCTCTCTCTCGCTCGATCTGCGCAACGACGCCTTGAACGCTCTGAGCGTCGACCTCCGCCGCACGGATTCCGCCGCCGACCGCGCGCTCGTCGTCTATAACTCCGGCCCACGCTATCTGCTTCACGTCGACGTCGACGGCGAAGCCGGCGGCATCCTTTCCCGCGCTATCGGCGCGCCCGACCGGGCGTTGCGAGCCACCGCCAGCGGCGCCGGCAGCGAGAGTCGCGGCGAAGAACACTTCCGCGCCACACTGGGCGACAACGAGTTGACGGCGGGCGCAGTCGAATGGACCCCAACGCAATGGCGGATGACGACGCAGGCGCGCTTCGATTTACTTGCGCCCTTCGGCGAACTCGCACGCCGGGTGGGACCAAGATTGGCGGTAACAGCCAGCGGCGCACGCATCGGCCGCTTCACCGCGCGCGCAGAGACCCCCTTCCTCGTCGTCGATCTGGCCGGCGCGCTCGACCGGAGCGGCGTCAGCGGTCCGGCGCATTTCGTTGCCGCCACGCGGCGGCTTTCCGATATCGCACGCGAATGCCCCTTCCCGCTGGGCGCGGCGCGGCTTGAAGGCGAGGTGCGCCAGGCGCGGGGCGCAACAGCGATCCGGGGGGTTCTCTCCGGCGCATTGGTTGAGGTGTTTGGCCAGCACGGCGCTTTCGGCGGGTCTGTGCGCGCGTCTTTGAACGATGACGGTTTCGCGCTCACGGCCGACCTGCGGTCCGAAGCCGGCGCGCCGCCGCTGCTGGCCAACACCCGCCTCAGCACTGACCTCAACTACGATGTGCGCCGCGACCGCTTTGCACTCAATCGCGCCACCCTCGATGGCGAGGCCGCGTTCGTCGACGCGCGCGGCTGGGCGCGTGCAGGAGATGGAGAATTCTCCGGCGCATGGCGGGCGCGCAAGCTCGCGGCGTTGCTGCCCAATCTCAGTGGCAGCGCCGGCGGCCCGTGGCGCGCCTTCGCCGTGCGCCAGGGCCAGCACTATGCTTGGACGACCACTGTCAGCGGTGCGGGCGCCAATGTCGGCGGCCGCGATGCCGTGGCGCAGATGCTGGGACCGTCGCCACACATCGACGCCATGCTGCGCGACGAAAGCGGCGGCATCACCGTGTCGCACGCGCGCGTTGACGGCGCTCGCCTCCGCGCCGGCGCTGTTGGACGCATCATCGGCGGCGAAGCCAACCTTTCGCTCGAAGCCTCCGCGCAAGGCCCGCTCGATCTCGGAAGCGCCGTCATCAGCGGCGCGGCCGATGCAACCGGGCGCCTCACCGGACGCTTGGGCTCCCCCACGCTCACCGCGCGCGCAACGCTCGCCAGCTTTGAGGCCGGCGGCGTCGTGTTGGAACGGCCGATCGTCGATTTCACGCTCACGCCGGGACCGCGCGCCTATATCGGTCACGCCTCCGCGCAAGCCGCAATCTCCGGAAAACCGTTCACCGCCGCCGCCGATGTCGCCATTGCGGATGCGACGCTGCAGCTCGCCAATCTCGACGCGCATGCCGGCAGTTTGCGCGCGCAAGGCAGCGCTGCGCTCGCCGCGCGCGGCGTCAACGCCGACCTTGCGCTCAACGGTTCGCTCGACGGCTTGGCGGACGGCGTCTCCGGCGGCATCGCTGGCCAGGCGCACCTGACGCCGGAAACCGTCGCGCTCGATGCACAACTCACCAACGCCCGCGCTGGCGATCTCTGGCTACGCGCCGCCAGCATCAGCGCGAACGGTCCCTACCACGCCATCGCCGGCCACATCGAATTGCGCGGACGCTTGCGCCAGGTGCCGCTCACCTTCCGAGGCAACGCTGTCATCAATGCCGCTCACGCCGCCGTCGAAACCGAATTCGCCGGTCAGGGCGCGCTCGCCGGTGCGGCGCTGGCGACGCGCATGCCGCTGCACATGCGCTGGAGCGAACGCGGACTCGAAGCCAGTCTCGATGCGACCGTGGGCGACGGCGCTGTGGCCGCGCACTGGACCGAACAACGGCGAGCACTCGCGGGCAGCGCACAAATCCGCGACGCGCCGCTCGCGCCGCTCGCCGCCATCTGGGGCGAAACCGCGACCGGGCGCATCGATGGCCGCGTCGCGCTCCGCAACACCGGCGCTGGCCTAGACGGCAGCGCTGACGTGACGCTCGCGGACGCCCGCATCGCCGGGCGTCAGCGCGGCACGCTCGACATGCACATTTCCGGCAGTCTCGACCCAGACCGCCTCGTGGCGCAGATCGACGCCACCTCGAGCGACGGGCTCGTCGCGCACTTCCAGGCCGACGCGCCAGTCATCACCGGCGCCGACCCGATCCGCGTAGCGCTCGCGCCACAGCGGCGCGGCACGGCGTCGTGGTCGGTGCGCGGGCCGGCGCAGAGTCTGTGGGCGGCGGCGCGCCTGCAGGATCAGTCGCTCGAGGGCGACCTCAACGGCCAAGGCACATTGCAGTTCGGCGCCGGCGTGCTCACGGGAGACGGTCACATCGAAATCGCCGGCGGCCGCTTCGAAGACAAACTCTCGGGCATTACCCTCGCCGACCTGAGTGCGCGCGTACTGATCGACCGGCGCGGCGTCACCATCGATCATTTCACGGCGCGGGAT
>JAFEDV010000138.1 GCA_018241475.1 Pseudomonadota bacterium
AGGTTCATCGTTGCGGACCCTGGGTTTGGGTATCGGCTGGTGAAGCGATAGCAGCGATGGCCGCAACGTGGTTCTGGTCACCCATCAAGCGCGACTAGAAGCAACTCTTTGTTCGTCTGAACCGGCCACCCCAGCCCTTGCGGCCGGCGACAGTTTAGACGTCGATGCTTTCCGCGATCGCTAGCGCGTCTTCTACCTCGACACCTAGATACCGGACTGTGCTGTCGAGTTTGGTGTGACCGAGCAGCAATTGCACTGCACGGATGTTCCCTGTCTTGCGATAAATGAGCGCCGCCTTCGTCCGGCGCAACGAGTGCGTACCGTAGGCGGCTGGCGACAGCCCGATCGCAGCAATCCATTCATCGACTAGTCGTCCGTACTGACGCGTCGTCATCGGTTTGGTCTTGTCCAGCCTGCTCGGGAAGAGCCAGTCTGTACCAATCAGTGCTCTTCCGCGCATCCAGCTCGCAACGGCGACTCGCGCCTGCTCGGTGATCTCGAACCGTACGGGCGCGCCCGTCTTGCGCTGGGCGATCAGCGCCCGCGTGCGAACTTGATCGGCTTGCATCACATCTTCGACGCGGAGGTGCACAAGGTCACATCCGCGCAACTTGCTGTCGATTGCGAGATTGAAGAGAGCCAGATCGCGCCCGGATCGCCCAGACCTCACGCGGTTTGAGCGGTGGCTTCTGTCCGGTCACCTTACCCTTGTTCCAAGGGACGAATGCCTTCGTAGTGGTTTCGATAGTCTGCGTTTCCATGTGGTCCTCCCTTCTGGGGGAATGGACAGCGGCGCCTACGCGAACCGGGACTCAAGCGCACGAAGCACGTCCGCTCGTCCATCGGAGCCATTTCCTGAGAATGTCCGCTACCGAGCGGCTCGGCGTGGTCCCTGACTTCCGAAATTGCCCCCGAACGGACTCCAGACTGAGGCTCAAAGTCGAATTCAACTGGACTGTGCGTCCGTTCGGAGCATGCATGCAATGAAGTCGAAAGCCGCCATGTCGCGCTGCAACAAGGAATTTGTGCGCATCTAGAAAAACCCGACCCTCTCCTCGCCCGTCCTCTCTCGCCTCGATCTTCGGGGCTTGCGGTCGTGCCGGCGCTACGCCGGTGAACAGGAGGGACAAATGGGCAAGTCACCAAAGCGGCGTTCAGTCCGCAAGACGGCGAAAGCCAAGACGACCCAGAGCCTAAAGCGCAACACCGCCGCGCCATCGAAGATCGACCAGATCATTGCCGCGCTCCGCGCACCGAAGGGCGCAACAATTGCGGCTTTGACGGCGCTGACAGGCTGGCAGACGCACTCGGTGCGCGGCGCACTTGCCGGCGCGGTCAAGAAGCGCGGCCTCTGCGTCAGTTCGACCAAAGCCGACGGCGAACGGGTCTATCGTATCGGAGGCAAGCCATGATTGCCCGAGATACTGCCCTACAAGGCGCCGAAGCGTTGTGGTCGGCGATGGTCGAACTCGCCGAAGCCGGCAACGATCTGACTGTTGCATCACAAGCGGAAGGCATTGCGCAGGACGCCATGCAGATCGCGAACTATGCTTCCGATCTCTCTGTCCTGGCCAGAGCCGCAGCAATTCTTGCGATGCACGGTCGGCAATTGCCATGAACAATTCTGCTCCGGAAAGCGCGCGCGATGCGCGCGATGACATCGCACAACTCTCCGCGCTCAAGCTCCTGGGTTTACGCCAAGCTTG
>JAFEDV010000139.1 GCA_018241475.1 Pseudomonadota bacterium
CCACATCCGCTTCCAGTGCGAATTCCTGGATGAATTCGCGGCGCGGTTCGACCACGTCGCCCATCAGTTTGGAGAACATTTCGTCGGCGTCGTCGCCGTGTTCGACCTTCACTTGCAGAAGCGAGCGGATTTCCGGGTCGAGCGTGGTTTCCCAAAGCTGCTCGGCGTTCATCTCGCCCAGGCCCTTGTAGCGCTGGACGCTGATGCCCTTGCGGCCCGCGTCCTCGATTGCCTTCAAGAGCGACAGCGGCCCATGCACCGGCGTCGACTCGGCGCCGCGCTTCAGCGCCGCGCGACGCGCATAGGTTTCGCGCAGGGATGGGGCGCGATCCGCCAGACGGCGCGCGTCGGCCGAGGCAAGCAGCAGCGTGTCGAGCACCACCCGCTCGGCGACGCCGCGCACGCTGCGCTCCAGCACCAGAGCATGATCGGGATCGAAGCGCGCTGACCAATTGGCTTCGCCTTCTTCCGCCAAAGCATTGAGGCGCGCCGCTGCCTCGCTGGCTTGCTTTTCGCCGGCGCCTGCGCCCAGCGCGCCGGCGAGCGCGGCCTGCTCCAGCACCTGGTCGGGCGCGCGCTGATGCAGACGCTCGATCAACGCTTCCACCGCCAGCGCCTCGCGCGCCAGGCGCTTTAAATCATCGCCGGCGAATTGGGCGCCGCCTTCGATTTCTAGGACTGCGCCCGAAGCGCCTTCCTCGATCAGGAAAGATTCGAACTCGGCTTCGTCCTTGAGGTAGCGGCCGCTCTTGCCTTTGGAGGCTTTGTAGAGCGGCGGCTGGGCGATGTAGAGATAGCCGCCATCGATCAGCTCCGGCATCTGCCGGTAGAAGAAGGTGAGCAAGAGCGTGCGGATGTGGGCGCCGTCGACGTCGGCGTCGGTCATGATGATGATCTTGTGGTAGCGCAGCTTGTTGAGATCGATATCGCCCTCACTGCGGCCGATGCCGGCGCCGAGCGCGGTGATCAGCGTGCCGACCTGCTCGGAGGTGAGCATTTTGTCGAAGCGCGCGCGCTCGACATTGAGGATTTTGCCCCTGAGCGGCAGCACCGCCTGGTTCTCGCGGTTGCGGCCCTGCTTGGCGGAGCCGCCGGCGGAATCGCCCTCGACGATGAAAAGTTCGGACTTGGCCGGATCCTTCTCCTGACAATCGGCGAGCTTGCCGGGGAGCGAGGCGACATCGAGCGCCGACTTGCGGCGCATTTCGCGCGCTTTGCGAGCAGCTTCGCGCGCGGCGGCGGCCTGCACGATCTTGCCCATGACAGTCTTGGCTTCGCTCGGGTGCTCCTCGAACCATTGCGTCAGCGCGTCCGCCATCAGGCTCTCGACCACTGGGCGCACTTCGGAGGAAACCAGCTTCTCTTTGGTTTGCGATGAGAATTTCGGATCGGGTACTTTGATGGAGAGCACGCAAGTCAGCCCCTCGCGCGCATCGTCGCCGGTGATCTCCACCTTCTCTTTCTTGGCCAGCCCGGAGCTCTGCATGTAATTGTTGACCACGCGCGTCAGCGCGCCGCGGAAACCGGCCAGATGGGTGCCGCCGTCCTTCTGCGGGATGTTGTTGGTGAAGCAGAGCGTGTTTTCGTGATAGCCGTCGTTCCATTGCAGCGCCGCTTCGACGGCGACGCCGTCGCGTTCGCCCAGCATGTAGATGGCTTCCGGGATGAGCGGCGTGCGCGAGCGGTCGAGGTGGGCGACATAAGCCTTGACGCCGCCCTCGTAGAACAGCGTCTCCTCGAACGGCTCCGGCCCGCGCAAATCCTTGAAGACGATCTTCACGCCGGAATTGAGGAAGGCGAGCTCGCGCAGACGATGTTCGATGGTCTTGCGGTCGTACTCGGTCATGGTGAAGGTCTTCGGCGACGCCAGGAAGCGCACCGAGGTGCCGCGCCTATTGCCCGCATCACCGGTGATCTTCAGCGGCGCAACGGCGTCACCATTCTCAAAGCGCATGGAATGCTGTTTGCCGCCGCGCCAGATGGTGAGATCAAGCCATTCGGAGAGCGCATTGACGACGCTGACGCCAACGCCGTGCAGCCCGCCTGACACCTTGTACGAGTTCTGGTCGAACTTCCCGCCGGCGTGCAGCTGGGTCATGATCACCTCGGCCGCCGAGACGCCCTCGTCCTTATGGATGTCGGTGGGGATGCCGCGCCCGTCGTCGGTGATCTCGGCGCTGCCGTCGGGGTGCAAGATCACCTGCACGTTCTTGGCGAAGCCGGCCAACGCCTCGTCGATGGCATTATCGACGACCTCGTAAATCATGTGATGCAACCCGGACCCATCGTCCGTGTCGCCAATGTACATTCCAGGTCTTTTTCTTACCGCATCTAAGCCTTTGAGAACCTTGATGGATTCCGCGCCGTATTCAGGGGCGGCCGCCGATGCGTTTTGGGGCGCGTTCATGGCTCTCGAATCGTGCTGGAAGACATCCCCCAATATAGGGGATCAACCCTCGAATGTCTCGATTTCGGTCCCGGAATCGCGGTGCGTTTTGACGCAAAACTCAGCGCCAAAATCGCATGCTTTTCGGCGTCTTAGGAGACCCGCACCGGCAGCGCGGAATAGCCTTTCACGAACGAGGAATAGACCCGCTCAGGCTCGCCCATCACCTCGATCTTGTCGAAGCGCTTGAGGATCTCCTCCCAGACGATGCGCAGCTGCATTTCGCCCAGGCGATTGCCGACACAGCGGTGGATGCCATAGCCGAACGACAGGTGATGGCGCACGTTCTTGCGCTCGATGTCGAACTGGTCCGGATTTTCGATCACTTCGTCGTCGCGGTTGCCGGACACGTACCACATGACCACTTTGTCGCCCTTCTTGATGGTCTTGCCGCGCAGTTCGACATCCTCGAGCGCGGTGCGGCGCATGTAGGCGAGCGGCGTCTGCCAGCGGATGGTCTCGGAGACCAGCGAGGGAATGAGCGCCGGATTGGCGCGCAGCTTCTGCATCTGCTCGGGGAACTTGTTGAGCGCATAGACGCTGCCGCTGATCGAGTTGCGGGTGGTGTCGTTGCCGCCGACGATCAGCAGGATCAGGTTACCGAGATACTCCATCGGCGGCATGTTCCTGGTGCTTTCGCCGTGCACCAGCATGGAGATGAGGTCGGGCTTCGGCGGCTCGCCGGCGCGCTGATGCCAGAGATTGTTGAAATAGTTGAGGCACTCCAAGAGCTCGGCGCGCCGCTGCTCGTCGCTTTCGACCACGCCCTGCCCCGGCGCGGCGGTGGCCACGTCCGACCAGCGCGTCAGCTTGCGGCGGTCTTCCCAGGGAAAATCGAACAGGGTGGCCAGCATCTGCGTGGTCAGTTCGATGGAAATCCTGTCGACCCAGTTGAAGGTCTGGTTGCGCGGCACGTCGTCCAGAAGCTTGCCGGCGCGCTCGCGGATGATCGGCTCCAGGTGGGTCAGATGGTTGGGGGCAACGATCGGCGACACGGTCTTGCGCTGCACGTCGTGCTTGGGCGGATCCATGGCGATGAACATCGGCAGCGGAAAATCCTCCTCCGGATCGAACAGCACGATCGACGGCTCCGAGGAGAAGCGCTGGTGGTCGGTGTCGACCGCCATGATGTCGTTGAACTTGGTGATCGACCAGTAGGGGCCGTTGAGGCTGTCCGGGCAATAGTGCACCGGGTCCTCCTTCCTGAGCCGCTCGAAGAACGGCCAAAAATTATTGTCCCGAAAACGCTCGCCGCGGCTCATGTCGAGGGTGGAGAGATCGGTGGTCCAGGCGTCCTCGTTGGGATCGTAGTCGAAGACGAAGTCTTCGTTGTGGACCGAGACGTAGTCTGGGTTGGCCATGGGGAGCTTCCTTGGCCGCTAAGGAGCAAATTTCACCGGGCTTGTCACGTTGCCGTATGGGAGAGGCGCCGGCTGCGGGAAATTCCCTCTCCCGCATTTGCGGGAGAGGGCAGGGGTGAGGGTGCAGCTCAG
>JAFEDV010000013.1 GCA_018241475.1 Pseudomonadota bacterium
AGCAGGCGCGCGCCGAAGTGCAACGCATGCGCTCTGACGTCGATGCGATCATGATCGGCGCCGGCGCCGCCCGCGTTGATGATCCGGAGCTACTGGCGCGCGTCGAGCCGCAGCCGGCGAAGCGCGCGCTGCGCGTGGTGTTGGACAGCAAGCTGAGTTTGGCGCCGCGCGGGCGGCTGATTGCGAGCTTGGACCAAGCGCCGTTGCTGGTCATCGGCGTGCAGGGCGACGGCGGCGCACTGGAGAAAGCGGGCGCGCGAACCGCGAAGGTGGTCGCCAAAGACGGGGCTGTGGATGTGTGCGCTGCGCTCGCACTTCTCGGCTCGCAAGGCATCACGCGTGTGCTCGTCGAAGGCGGCGGCAAGCTGGCCGCGAGCCTGATCGCAGGGGGACTTGTGGACCGCCTCGAATGGTTCCGGGCGCCGATCGTGCTGGGGGCCGAAGGGCGGCCTTCCGTCGGGGCGCTGGCGCTGGCGCGGCTTTCGGCTGCGCCGACGTTCCGTCGAGTTGCGGTTCGTGAGCTCGGACCCGATCTGTGGGAAAGCTACGAGCGGACCTGAGATGTTTACCGGGATTGTCAGCGCGCTGGGCGAGGTGAAGGCGGTTGAACGTCTCGACGGGCTCACCCGGCTTTCCATTTCCGCGCCCTACGCTGTGAAGGATGTCGCGATCGGCGCGAGCATTGCGCACGAGGGCTGCTGCCTCACCGTGGTTGAAGCGGCGCCGGAGACGCGTGGGTTGCGCTATGTCGTGGAAGTGGCGCCGGAGAGTCTGGCGCTGACGACGCTGGGCGGGTTGAAGCCAGGCGATCGCGTGAACCTCGAACGCTCGCTGCGCGTTGGCGATGAACTTGGCGGCCACATGGTGCAGGGCCATGTGGACGGCTTGGGCGATGTGCTTGCCGTCGTGAAGGATGGCGAGGGCTGGCGGCTGAAAATCAAGCCGCCGCCGTCGATCGCTCGGCTGATCGCGCCGAAGGGCTCCATTGCCGTCAATGGCGTGTCGCTCACTGTCAATGAGGTCGATGCCGAAGGCTTTGGCGTGCTCGTCATTCCGCACACGTGGGCGGTTACGACTTTGTCTCGGCTGAAATCAGGCGATAGGGTCAATCTCGAAGCCGACTTGATGGCGCGCTACGCGGCGCGGCTGATTGAGGCGCGGAGCACATAGGTGGCGGCGAAAGTGTCCCCGGTCGAAGAACTGAAGCGCGCTATTTCGCCGATCCCCGAAATCATCGAGGAAGCCCGCGAAGGACGCATGTTCATCCTCGTTGACGAAGAGGATCGCGAGAACGAGGGCGACCTCGTCATCCCCGCGCAGTTCGCGACGCCGGAAAAGGTGAACTTCATGGCCAAGTACGGCCGCGGACTCATCTGCCTTGCGATGACGCCGGAGCGCGCAGAGACGCTCGGGCTCGATCCGATGACGCCGCGAAATCAGACGCGCATGGGCACCGCCTTCACCGTGTCGATCGAGGCGCGTGAGGGAGTGACCACCGGCATTTCGGCCCATGATCGCGCGCTGACCATCGCGACCGCCATCGATCCGACCAAGAACAAACGCGATATCGTTTCGCCGGGGCACGTGTTTCCGCTGACGGCGCGCGAGGGCGGCGTGCTGGTGCGCGCCGGACACACCGAAGCAAGCGTCGATATTGCGCGGCAGGCCGGTCTCAATCCGTCGGCGGTGATCTGCGAGATCATGAACGATGACGGCAGCATGGCGCGCCTGCCCGAGCTTGTGGCGTTCGCGCAGTTTCACAATCTCAAAATCGGCGCGATCGACGAGCTGATCGCCTATCGGCGCGTGCATGAGCGGTTGGTGGAAAAGATCGCCGAGACGCCGTTCGAAGTACGCGGCGGCCGCGATTTCCGGCTCGTCGTGTTTC
>JAFEDV010000140.1 GCA_018241475.1 Pseudomonadota bacterium
CCACGCATGATCGTTCGCCATCGCAGCGGCGATGAGCATGCGATTGTGATGGATGAGGAAGCCTATGCGATCGAGCCGATCGGCGGCTACGAATACGACACAAGCATCCAGCGTTACGCCTACAACTCGCCGACCACGCCGATGCAGTGGTTCGACTACGACATGGCGACTCGCACGCGCACTTTGCGCAAGACGCAGGAGATTCCGAGCGGCCATGATCCGGCCAAGTACGAGGCGCGACGTTTCTTTGCGACGGCGAGCGATGGCGCGCGCGTGCCGATCACGGTGCTGATGTTGCGAGGCACGAAGCTCGATAGCTCGGCGCCCTTGTTTCTTTATGGCTATGGTTCTTATGGTATTTCGCTCGATGCGGATTTTTCCATCCGCCGCTTCAGCCTGGTCGATCGCGGCTGGATCTATGCCATCGCGCACGTGCGCGGCGGCGCCGAGATGGGATTCGGCTGGTTCCAGGATGGGCGGCGCTTCAAGAAGAAGAACACCTTCTCTGATTTCGTGGCCTGCGCCGAGGAATTGATTGCGCGCGGCTATACGCGCGCGGGCCGCATCGTGTGCGAGGGGCGTTCGGCGGGCGGGCTGCTGATGGGCGCGGTCACCGATCTCAGGCCGGACTTGTGGGCCGGCGTGATCGCTGGCGTGCCGTTCGTGGATGCGCTCAACACCATGAGCGATGCGTCGCTGCCGCTGACGCCGCCGGAATGGCCCGAATGGGGCAATCCGATCGAGGACGCAGCGGCCTACGATTACATCGCCAGCTACTCGCCTTACGACACCATCACCGCCAAGCCCTACCCCGCGGTGCTGGCGACCGCTGGCTTGACCGATCCCCGCGTCACCTATTGGGAGCCGAGCAAGTGGGCCGCGAAGCTGCGCGCGCACTCGACCAGCGGCAAGCCGGTGTTGCTCAAGATGAACATGGGCGCAGGCCATGCCGGCGCGGCAGGTCGTTTCGATTTCCTGAAAGAACTCGCGCACGATTATGCTTTTGCGCTGAAGGCGATCGGCGATGCTGAGGCGGGCGGGCCGTTCTAATATGGACCGCCGGCGTCCTCGCCGGCCGGCGCTTTATTCTGAAGGTTTAGC
>JAFEDV010000141.1 GCA_018241475.1 Pseudomonadota bacterium
CTTCAGCGCCAGGAAGAGCCCGGCA
Organism: Pseudomonadota bacterium; assembly: GCA_018241475.1. GTDB lineage: Bacteria > Pseudomonadota > Alphaproteobacteria > Caulobacterales > Aquidulcibacteraceae > Vitreimonas. Next base: position 26 of record JAFEDV010000141.1, read on the forward strand.
AGCCCCGCGCCGACGATGACAACGGCGTCGCGCGCGCTCACGCGCGCGCTCCGGTCAACGCATCCGGTTGAAGGTGGCGCTGCCATTGGAGGCGGAACTCAGCGCCCCAACCAGTTGGTCGGCATTCTCGCCAGGCTGCAGGATGAAGGAGTCCGGCTGATAGTTCTGCACCGGCTCGGCCATTTCGCAGGTGATCGCCAGCTGTCCATTCGACCCATCGCCGGTGCAGTTCTCGCGAGCGATGAGCAGATGCGTGAGGCCGCTTTCGCGCTGCGTGATCAGCTCCTGCGCCAGTAAACGGATATTGTAGCGGTTCGCGGCTTGCGCCGGGGTGATGACGGCGACGCCGCTCATCGCCACGCCATATTGGTCGTTGCCGTAGTCCTCGGTCTGAAAACCCCATGTCCCTGCATACGAGCCGGGCGCCGCCGCCGCCGCATTTCGCGTTTCGGCATGGGCGGGAAGGGCGAACGCCGCCGCCAGGATCGCAAACACAATTTTCCGCATGACGCGTCGCCCTTATCCTCGCCGCCGGACCGCAGCTGGCGCGAAATCTGAGCGGCGGCGGGAGAGGCGTCAACGCTGCAACGCCGCGGTCAGACCAGTTCCACCGCGACCGGCTGTCGCCCCGTCTCAAAGGCGCGCGGCTTCTCTTTGGGCAAGGCCAGCATGCGGTCCACCGCCTGTTTGGCGCGGACGCGCACCGCCTCGGGGATGACGATTTCGTGCTTCATCTCCTTGAGTGCATCGTAGATGCCTTCGAGCGTGATGCGCTTCATGTGCGGGCAAAGGTTGCATGGGCGAATGAAGTCGACGGTGGGCGCGGCCGCGGCGACGTTGTCGCTCATCGAGCACTCGGTCAGCAGCACGACTTTCGCGGGATGCTTCTCCTCGACATAGAGTTGCAACGCCGCTGTCGAGCCCGCGAAATCCGCCGCGGACATGACTTCAGGCGGGCATTCCGGGTGCGCCAGCACGACGATGCCGGGATAGGATGTGCGCAGCTCGGCGATATCCTCTGCCGTGAAGCGCTCGTGGACTTCGCATCGCCCGTGCCAGGCGATGATCTTGATTCCCGTTTGTGCCGCGACGTTCTTGGCGAGGTACTCGTCGGGAATGAAGATGACGCGATTGGTCCGCCATTCGCGCGCCGCCCATTCGACCACGGCGGCTGCGTTCGAGGAGGTGCAAGTCACGTCGCTCTCGGCCTTCACGTCCGCTGAAGTGTTGACATATGTGATGACCGGCACGCCCGGGAATTTCTGCTTGATCAGACGCACATCCGCACCGGTGATCGACGCCGCAAGCGAACAGCCGGCGCGTAGATCGGGAATGAGCACCGTCTTTTCCGGCGCGAGGATCTTCGATGTTTCCGCCATGAAGTGGACGCCGGCTTGCACGATGATCGCCGCATCCGTTTGGGCGGCCTTGAAGGCGAGCGCGAGCGAGTCGCCGCGGAAGTCGCCGACGCACCAGAAGATTTCGCTGGTCATGTAATTGTGCGCCAGGATGATCGCGTTCTTCGCGCGCTTCATGTCGTTGATTGCTGCGACCAGCGGCGCGTAGGCGGGCCATTCAACGGCGGGCACGACATGCTTCACGTTTTCGTAGAGCGCGTCGGTCTTGGCTCTGACCTCGTCGGTGTAGGCGAGCCCACGCGCGGCGGCGGCGCTGAGCGCACCCCAGGTTCCGTGCATGGCGTGGGGATCGCAGGCGCCGCCAGCGCCGAGGGGGGCATCGATAATGCGGGCCATTGCAGGCCTCCTTCGCCGGAACCGGCTACTTATACTCCATTGGAGCATATATAGGGCGAAAAATATGGCCGAAAAGGCCTCCGGCCCACCCCTTATGCTTCAAATGAGCATAACCGGGCGGACGATAGCTGGGGGATAAGCGAGAGGCAAGGGAGATCACATGGGGCTGTTCTGTGCGACGTCGCCGGACGCAACGCCAGCCGCTGTCGAACTTCATCCCAAGGCAACATCCCCGATGCTACTGCGTTCAGACGCAGCGTCATCGGGGGTTCGCCATGAAGCTCAGATCTCATTTTGCGGTGGCCGCCACCGCTGCCGCCCTCGCGGCGTGCGCAACAACGCCCACCCGTCCGGCTCAGCCGGCGCGACCAGCACAGCCGGCGGTGAGCTTTGCACTCCAGCCTGCGAGCTTCAGCGACCTCCCCGATTGGAGCAGCGCCGACCTCGGCCCCGCGCTGACGGCGTTCAAGCGCAGTTGCGCCGGACGCGCGGCGGCTTCGCCGGAGACCAGCATCTCGAACGGCGGCCGCTATGGCGGCACGGTTGGCGAGTGGGCGCCGGCATGCGCCGCTTCACTCGGCGTGCAGCCCGGAGGCGAGCGCGCCTTCTTCGAAGCGAACTTCACGCCGTATCTGGTGCAAGGCGCGGGCGAGGCGCGCCTCACGGCGTATTTCGAGCCCGTCATCCAGGCGCGCCGTGAGCCGGATGCATATTATTCAGAACCGTTATTGCGCCGCCCAAGCGACATGGTCACCGTCGATGTCGCCGCCTTCGCCGATGCCTACGATGACGACACGCTGCGCGGCGCGCCGCGCCGCCTCACAGGCCAATTGCAGGGCAATCGCGTCGAGCCGTATCCCGCGCGCCAGAACATCGTTGCGGCGCCAGGCCAAGCGTTCGCATATGCAAGTCCCGTCGATGTCTACAATCTGCAAGTCCAAGGCTCAGGGCGTCTCGCTTTTCCAGACGGATCGCAGGAGCGCGCGAATTTCTCCGCACAGAATGGTTACCGCTGGCGTTCCGCGCTCGGCGCTTTGCGTGACTCCGGTCAGCTGCAGGGCGGCGCCACTTGGGCGAACTTCAAAGCATGGAGCGACGCGCAGGGGAGCGCCGCAACGCGGGCCGCGCTCAACGCCGATCCCTCTTATGTCTTCTTCGACGAAGCGCCGATCGACGATCCCAACGCCGGTCCGCGTGGCGCCGCCGGCGTTTCGCTGACGCCGCTCGGCTCGATCGCCGTGGACCCAGCGTTCCATCCTTACGGCGCGCTCATCTTCGTCGATGGGACCTACAACAATGCGCCATTCCGGCGTCTGTTGGTGGCGCAGGACACTGGCGGCGCCATTCGGCGGGGGCCGCTGCGTGGCGACGTCTTCATGGGGTTGGGCGATTCCGCCGGGCAGGCCGCGCAAACCATGAACGCACCCGCACGCTGGTGGACCTTGCTGCCACGCGGCGTTCCGATCTCGTGACCGTTCAGATAGTGTTCATCCCGGAAGCGCAATCGTGAGGGTCGGGGTAGGGCGCGCGAACAAGGATTTGGGCGGTGATCCGAAGCGTGGTTTTGACTGCGGTCGGTGCGTTCGCTCTCGCGGGCTGCGCGTCCATAGACTACGAGCCCGTTGTTTCCCCGGTCACGTCTACGCCATCTGCTCCGGCGCAACCGCCGCAGCGTCCAACGTCCACAATTGACCCCGCTGTTTATCGGAACGCGCCGCGCGCGCCGCTGCTTAGCCAGCTGTTCGCCTGCTCGCCCAACAACTCCAATATCGGCCCGATCAGCGCCGATCGCGCATCGCTCGTCTATACGCCCTACATCATCACCGCCGCCGGCTCCTTGCTGCGCGATCCCACCGAAGGCGCCTGCTTGTCCTCGGGCTTCGGTTGGCGCAACCGCGGCGAAGGCGGCAGCAACCACACCGGCATCGATCTGGCCAACCCCAGCGGCGGCTTCATCTTCGCGGCGGCAGACGGCGTCGTCGAATATGTCGGCTGGGATGGCGGGTACGGCCTTGTCGTCCAACTCGATCATGGGCGCGGCGTGCACACCCTTTATGGGCACCTAAGCGACGTCAATCCTGCGCTTTCCGAGGGCTCGGTCGTACGTGCGGGCGCCGCGATTGCGCGCATGGGCATGACCGGCAACGCCACCGGCGTTCATCTGCACTACGAAGTCAGCATCAACGGCTTGAAGGTCGACCCGCTGAATTACGGCGCGCCGAATGTCGTGCAGGTGACTCAGAGCCACGATCAGCCCCTCGATTCCACGCAGGCCCCGCAACAAGCGGCAGCGCCCGCGGCAAGCGAGAAACCCAGCGCCGCGCCCATCGAAACGCCGGACCCGGGCGCGACGGCGGCGCCAGCCGCGCCGCCGCAACCGCCGGCGAGCGAGCCGTTGCGCGTCACGCCGGGCGATGACGGCTGGACGCCGGACAAGCCAAATTGAACTTCACTCGCGGCGCGGCGCCGGCACGTGCACGCCGCCGACCGGGCGTTCCGCCAACGCTTCGCGGCGCGCGCGGAAGAGTTCGGCGGGGCGGCCGCCGGCGCTGGTGTCGAAGTCGCCGGTGCCTTCGACGAGACCCGTGCGGTCGAGCAGGCGACGGAAGTTTTGCTTATGCAATTCCAGCCCCGCTATGCATTCGACTAGCCGCTGCAAGGCGAGCAGCGTGAAGCGGTCGGACGCAAGCTCGAAGACGATGGGACGATACTTGATCTTGGCGCGCAATCGCCCGATCGCAGTGGCCAGGATACGACGATGGTCGGAGATCATCGGCTCGCCCAAGCCGGCCGGAGCGGCGATCGCGGGCGGCGCCTTGCGGTCGAAGCGGGCGCGATCGCGCCCAGCTTCCGGCACGAGCCCCGCTTCGTAGAGAAGTTCGTAGCGATC
>JAFEDV010000142.1 GCA_018241475.1 Pseudomonadota bacterium
CCCGCCGGACTGAGCACACCTTCGACGACCAGATGCACACGCCCCCACGGCCCATGCCCGGAGGTGCGCAGCGGGGCGACGACCCGATCCCAGACAGAATCGCTGGAGAGCCAATACGGTCCCTGACCGTCATCGGTGCGGAAGGAACTGGTTTCAATGCCCCAATCGAGGGTGCCGGAATAGCGTTGCGGCTGGGCGCCTGGCGTAGTCGCGCAAGCGGCCAACGCCAGAAGGCCGATCAGCAAGAGACGTCTCATCATAGGCGGCGCCCGTAGAAACCGGACAAGGCGAATTCGAGGCAGATTGCGCGTGCCACAAAGGTTGCACGGCGATTAGAAGCGAATTTCCTGGAGAGAGACAAAAATGCCGGTCGCGATCACCGCCCTCTATGCGGGCATCCTCGCCTTCATCGCCATAGCGTTGGCGGCCAATGTCGGATGGCGGCGGCCGGGGCTGGGCGTGCCGCTGGGCGATGGCGGCAATGAAGTCCTATTCGTCGCCAACCGCCGCCACATGAATTTTGTCGAACACGTGCCGCTCACGCTCATTCTCATCGCCATCGTCGAACTCAACGGCGCGCCGAGTCCATGGGTGCATTCGCTTGGCGGCGCGCTGGTGGTGGCGCGGATCGTCCATCCGTTCGGCATTCACGCCGAGACGCTGAACCATCCGGCGCGCGCCATCGGCGCGCTGCTGACGGTCGGCGTGACGGCGACAGCAGCCGTGCTCGCCATCATGCAGCACTTCCACGCGTTTCCTTAGTTCAGCTTCCGCTTGGCCGGCGCGTTGGGCGCAAGTTCCGGCGGCAGCGGCGAAGCCGGAATGCCCTCTTCCATCAGCTCGCGCGCCTCCTCCGGCGTCGCCTCGCCATAGATGGCGCGCTCTTCGGCCTCGCCGGAATGCATCTTGCGCGCTTCGGCGGCGAACTTGTCGCCGACATAGTCGAAATTGTCCTTGATGTGCTCGCGCACCTTCGCCGCCATCGCCATCGCGACAGCGCGTTCCTTCTGCGCTTCCTTGGCCTCGCTTGTGCGTACGGCCGGCGCCATCGGCGCCTTCTGGACGTGCGTTGTGCCGCAATGAGGGCAAAGCAACTGTCCGCTCGCCGCCTGCGCGTCGTAGTCGGCGATCGAGCCGAACCAGGCCTCGAATTCATCGCCGTTCGCGCACTTAAGATCGTACCGGATCACGTCTTGTCTCTATGGGCCTTCGAACTTGCGGCCGCCTTGCCACGCCGGAATTTTCGCGCGCGAGGCGGCCACCATATCTAGGTCGAGATCGGCTGCAATGAAGCCTGGCTCGTCATGGTCGAGCTTCGCCAGCACCTTCCCCCAGGGGTCGACGATCATGGAATGGCCCCAGGTGGAGCGGCCGTCGTCATGACGCCCGCCCTGGGCCGGCGCGATCACGAACGCCATTGTCTCGATGGCGCGCGCGCGGATCATCGTTTCCCAGTGTGCCTGTCCGGTCGGCACCGTGAAGGCGGACGGGATCGTCACGATCTCCACGCCCGCTTTCGCATACGCATTGTAGAGCGGCGCGAAACGCAGATCGTAGCAGATGCTCAGACCGATCTTCGCCTTCATCGGCCCTTCGACGAGCACTGCTTTCTGCCCTGCTTCGACGGTCGCGCTTTCGAGATAGGTCTCGCCGCCGCCCAGCGTGACGTCGAACATGTTGATCTTGTCGTAGCGCGCCGCGATTGCGCCCTC
>JAFEDV010000143.1 GCA_018241475.1 Pseudomonadota bacterium
ATGCCCGCGCGCATCGCCATCAACTACAATGTCGTCGTGCACGGCATCGTCGCCGGTGAGGCGCTCTATGATTTCAACTTCCGGGGGGCGGATTATCAAGCCACTGCGCGCCGACAAATTACGGGCCTCGCGCGCACGTTCCTCGGCAACAGCCAGGCTTTCTCCTACTCCTCGCGCGGCCGCATCGAGGACGGCCAGGTGCATCCGGTCGCCTATCGCCATGAAGATGACCGTCGCCATCGTGTCGTGCAGGTGGCGGTCAACGGCGACGAGGTGATCACAGCGGCGACGCCGCGAATGGGCATGGGTCATCCCCCAGCGACGCCCGAGCAAAAAATCGGGACGATCGACCAAGTCTCCATGTTCGCTCAGATGCTTATGGGTCAGGACGCTCCTTGCAGCCGGACCTTCCACGTCTTCCTGGACGGCCGCTCACGCTTTGACCTCATCCTGCGTCCGAACGGCACGCAACGCGTCAACCTGCAGAGCTATCGAGGCGTTGCGCAGCGTTGCGCGGTCCAGTTCAATCCGATCGCCGGCTTCTCCGATCCCCAGGCGCCGGCCCGGCTGGATTTCCTCTTTGCCACCATCAACGGACCGACAGTTCCTATCGTCGTGGAGATGCCAACCGACTCGGTGGGGATTGTCCGGCTCGAAGCGCGCAGCTATCGCACCGCGGCCGCCAGTTAGGCGGCGGCCGGATAGTTCAGGGACTGGAGCGAAAGCCAGGTCCACAAGAACAGGCGATGGTCGGCTTCGCCGCGCCGATGCACATCCCAGGCTTCGCCGACCCTGTCCATGCGGATGCCGGCAATCGGTGAAAGCGGCGGCGTCTTCGGGATAGAACGAAGCCACCGCGCTGTCGGCACCCCGAATCCCTTTTTCGGGCGCTCGATGATGTCCGGCGGCAGCACATCCTCCATCGCCTTTTTGAGCAGGTATTTGCGCTTGCCATTGCGAATCTTGAACTGGTGGGGAAGCCGTCGGCAGAAATCGACGAGATCGTTGTCGAGCAGCACGGCGCGTGATTCCAGCCCCGACATCATCGCTGCGCGGTCAACCTTCATCAGGATGTCGTCCTGCAGGTAGAAGCGCGTGTAGAAAGTGAGCGATCGATCGATCAGCGATTGCGAGGGATCGGATTCCCAGGCTTCCAGCGCTTCCGAATAGAGCTCCTCGGGCGTCAACGGTTCTTCGAAGATGTCGCGGATGAAAGCGGGTTCGGCCGGTGCGAGCCATACGGGATTCCACAGGGAGGGGCCGTGATTGAGCCCGGTCAGCGTGCGCCGGAGTTTGAAATCCAGGCTCATGTTCCGCGCTGACACCGGCAGCCTATGCACCGCCTCGCGCAACAGCGCGTGCAGCGGTCGAGGCACGAACCGGCGATAGAGCGTCGCCGGCGCCAGCGCACTGAAGGGGTCGTAGCCGGCGAAGAGTTCGTCTCCCCCGTCGCCG
>JAFEDV010000144.1 GCA_018241475.1 Pseudomonadota bacterium
AAGCCTATCGGACGAGGACATGTTGGCGATTCCGGCGCTCTATCGCGCTACTCTCTCCTCACTCTCGGTGGCGCCCGCGTCCTCACTCGATCAGGCGCTCGTGGACTATCTCGAAGCGCTTTCGGCGCGCGCGTATTTCTTCGTTTACGGCTCGCGCACCACGCTTGCCGAGCGCCTCCTCGACTTCTTCGCCTCGGCCTGGCCAGACACCGTCCGTGCAATGTGGCGCGAGACTCTCGCGGCGGCGCTGGTGACACTCGCGGGACTGGCGGCCGCATACTTTCTGGTACGCGCTGATCCGTCCTTCTTCTTCTCGTTTGTGCCGGAAAGTCTGGCAGGAGGGCGCGATCCAACCACCACGACGGAGCAATTGCGCGCGACGCTCTACGGCGCCGCCGACGGACACGCGCCGCTCAGCGTGTTTGCGGCGTTCTTATTCACCCACAATGCGCAAATCTCATTCTTCGCATTCGCGCTGGGCATCGCCTTCTGTCTACCAAGCATTCTGCTGATCGCCTACAATGGCTGCTCGCTCGGCGCTATGTTCGCATTGTTCGACGCGCATGGGCTCGCCGCGCCGTTCGCGGGCTGGGTTCTGGTGCATGGCGTGACCGAGTTGCTTGCGATCATGCTGGCGGGCGCGGCGGGCATTCGCATCGGCTGGGCGGTGGCGTTTCCCGGACCGCTGTCGCGCCTGCAGGCAGCCGAGCGGGCCGGACGCGAAGGCGGCATCGCCATGCTGGGCGTGGTCATCATGCTCTTCATCGCCGGAATACTCGAGGGCTTCGCCCGGCAGCTCGTCGTGCAGGATGGCGCGCGCTACGCAATCGCGGCGGCAAGCGCCATCGCATGGTTCGGCTATTTCTACATTCCGCGCCGGCGGCGTCCATGAGCGCCGCGACCGCCGATCCGCGGGCACGCGCATTGATCACGCCGGAAGGCGTCGACCTGCGAGTACGGCTGGCGACGGCAAGCGAGCGGGCCGGCGCGCTGCTCATCGATCTGCTTATTCTCGTGGCGGCGCTGATTGGGCTGACATTGCTTGTTGTCGCGGCGTATTCGGCGGCGAAGGTCAGCGGCGCCGGCGAAGTGGTGGCCGTCGTCTGGCTGCTCGGCGCCTTCATACTCCGCAACTTCTACTTCACCCTGTTCGAAGCTTCCCCTCGCGGCGCAACACCCGGCAAGCGGCTGATGGGCATCCGCGTGGCGGCGCGCAACGGCGGCGTGCTCTCCGCCGACCGCATCATCGCCCGCAACGCCATGCGCGAACTCGAACTCTAT
>JAFEDV010000145.1 GCA_018241475.1 Pseudomonadota bacterium
CGGCGCTCAATTCCGTCGAAATGGCCAGCCTGCCGTGGACCATGTTCCACTTCATGAATCTGGCGGGAGGCGATGGGCGGTACTAATTCTTCGACGATTTCCTCAAAACCAACCGCCTGAAGCGCTTGGAGCCGGTGCTGGCTAAGCGCCAATGGCTCGCCGGCGATTTCTCCGTCGCCGACATCCTCATGGCCGACGTGCTGCGTGTCGTCGATCGCTTCGACGGCTTCGCCGCCTTCCCAGCATGCAAGGCCTACGTCGAACGCGCCACCGCCCGCCCCGCCTTCAAGAAGGCCCACGCCGACCAGCTCGCGCATTTCGCCGCCGGAGATGCGAAGCGCTAGCGCTACAAGAACGAGTACGGATCGACGTCGATCTGCACGCGCACGGCGCTGTGCAGTTTCACCCGCGCCGTCCACGACGCCAGGAACGCGCTCAGATCGACGCCGCGGTCGGCGCGGATCAAGAACCGCCGCCGGTGCATGCCGCGGATCACCGCCAGCGGCGCCGGCGCCGGCCCCCAGATGTCGACGCCCTTGACGTTCGGCGCCTGCTCGCCCAGCGCCTTGGCGGCCTCGTTGGCGCGCTGATCGTTGGCCGCCGACACGATCAGCGCCGCCAGGCGCCCGTACGGCGGCATCCCCGCCGCTTCGCGCTCGACCGCCTCCGCCGCCATGAACGCATCGCGGTCCTGTGCGGCCAGCGCCTGCATCACCGGCTCGTGCGGCGCGTAGGTCTGGATCAGCGCGCGGCCCTTCTTCTCGTGGCGTCCGGCGCGGCCCGCGACCTGGCTGATCAGCTGGAAGGTGCGCTCGCCGGCGCGCAGATCGCCGCCCTTCAAGCCAGAGTCCGCATCGACCACGCCGACGAACGTCAAGTTCGGAAAGTTGTGGCCTTTGGCGACAATCTGCGTGCCGATCAGGATATCGATCTCGCCGGTCTCCATGCGCGTCACCAGATCGCGCACCGCTTCGCCGTTCGGCGTGGTGTCGGATGAGAAGATCTCGATGCGGGCAGTGGGAAAGAGCGCGCTGATTTCCTCATGCACGCGCTCGACGCCCGGCCCGATCGAGGTGAACGAATCCGGCGTCAGGCATTCCGGGCACGCCTTCGGCTTCGGCATCGAGAAGCCGGTCAGGTGACACACCAGCCGCCCCGTATAGCGGTGCTCGACCAGCCAGCTTTCGGTCTCCGGCGATTTCATCCGGTGTCCGCACACCCGGCATAAAGTGAGCGGCGCATAGCCGCGCCGGTTCATGTAGAACAGCGATTGCTCGCCCCGCGACAGCGCCTCCGCGCACGCGGTCACCAATTTCGGCGACAGCCATCGGTTCTTGTCCGGCGGCGGATCGAGCTTCAGATCGACCAGCTCCACATCCGGCAATTCCGCTTCCGCGTGCCGCACCGGGAGCTTCACATGCGCATAGCGCCCCTGTTGCGCATTCACCAAGGTTTCCAGCGATGGCGTGGCGCTCGCTAGAATGATCGAACACGCGCCCATCTTGGCGCGCGCCACCGCCAGATCGCGCGCCTGATAAATCACGCCCTCTTCCTGCTTGTAAGAAGGATCGTGCTCTTCATCGATGACGATCAGCCGCAAATCCTTGAACGGCAAAAACAGCGCCGAACGCGCGCCCACCACCAAGCGCGCCCGCCCCGCCGCCACTTCACGCCACGCCCGCCGCCGCGCCTTGTGCGTGATGGCCGAATGCCATTCCACCGGATCGACTCCGAAGCGCGCTTTGAAACGCGCCATCGCCGCTTGCGTCAGCGCGATTTCCGGGATCAGCACCAGCACCTGCGCGCCGGGCTGCTTCAGCGCCTCCGCCGCCGCTTCGAGATAAACTTCCGTCTTGCCCGACCCGGTCACCCCATCCAGCAGCGAAACATGAAAGCCGCCGGCGCGCACGGCGGCGCAAATTTGATCGGCTGCCGCGCGCTGGATGTCTGAAAGCGCGCGCACTCCCCCTCTCCCCTGCGGAGAGGGGGCGGGGGGTGAGGGGCGATCAACCGCCGCGGTGTCGGCAGAACTCGCAACAACGCGCGTGTATCGACGCCCCTCATCCCCTGACCCCTTCTCCGCAAGGGAGAAGGGGAAGTCGAGGATCGGCTCCTCGAACGGCGGGTCTTCACTCACCTCCACGCGCTCCAGCGCGCCGCAATCGATCAGCCCCTTCACCACCGCCGACGACACGTCCGCACGCCGCGCCAATTCCGCGGCGCTCACCGTTTCCTTTTCCGCCTCACGCATCACCCGCGTGCGCGCGTCGGTCATCTTCGGCAGCGCCGCCCCGCTCGGCCGCACCACACTGAAGGTCGGCGGATCGAGCAGCGCTTCCGGCGAGCGCACCACCATGCGCAGCAGATCGCCGGGCGGCCGCACCAGATAGCTCGTCGCCCAGTCCAGGAATTGCCGCGACAGCTCCGGCACAAGCGGCCCCG
>JAFEDV010000146.1 GCA_018241475.1 Pseudomonadota bacterium
CACCTCGCACATGTAGTCGCGAATCTGCTCGGCCGTCGCGAGCGGCGGTCCTAGCCACGGCTTGAAGCGAGAGCCGAAGGTGTAGAGGTCGCTGTCGGAGCGGATGCCCGGATAGGTGTGCATCAGCCAGGTGCCGCCGAAGCTCTCCAGCGCCTCGAGCACGACGAAGCTCTTGTCCGGGCATTGATGCTTGAGGTGATAGGCCGACCCCACGCCGGATATGCCAGCGCCGGCAATCAGTACGTCAAAGTGTTCGCTCATGAGCATGCTCCGCGGCGTTCATGCTCAGCTAGCAGCACGGACACGGCTTGAGGCAAATCAAATGACGCAGCGCGAACTACGCCAGCTCAATCATGACCTCATCCGCCGCAACGCTGACGCCGGCCGCTACGTGCACCTTATTCACTACGCCATCACGTTCGGCGCGGATGATATTCTGCATCTTCATAGCTTCGACCACAGCGACGCCTTCGCCTGACTTAACTTCCTGGCCCGGTTTCGCGTCGATCGACACCACCAGCCCTGGCATCGGCGACACGATCAGCTTGGAGGTGTCCGCCTTCTGCTTCTCGGGGATTTTCTGGTGCAGCTCCGCGCCGCGCGGCGTCGCCACTTGCGCCTGGACGGTGACGCCGCGGAGCTTGAGCGTGTAGCCCTCCGGCGCGGTTTTCACCTTTATGGCGAAGGGCTGACCGTCGAACTTGCCTTCGATCACGCGCGCGCCGGGGCGGGTGGCAGTCTCGAAGCGATGCTTCTTGCCATCGATGACCACGTCCGCACCGCCCTGATTGAGATCGACGTGCGTGCGGTGATGGGTCTTTTCGATGATGACCACCCAATCGCGCTGCCAGCCATTGACGCGGCTCATCCGACCGCTGATCTCGCGTGCGCGGCGCGCCGTGAATGAACGCGCCACCGCCGCCGTCGCGATCAGCAGCCTTTCCTGCGCCTTGGTCGGCGCCGCGCCGTGGAAACCCTCAGGGAAATGCTGCTTGATGTAGGCGGTGGTGATGTCGCCTTTGCGGAAATCCTTCTCCTCCATCACCGCGCCCAGGAACGGGATGTTGTCGGCGATGCCTTCGATGAGAAATTTGTCGAGCGCAGCCGCCTGCGCGTCGATGGCGGCGATGCGGTTCGGACCGTGCGTGACGAGCTTGGCGATCATCGGATCGTAGTACATCGAGATCTCATCACCCTCGCGCACGCCGGTTTCGTTGCGGATGGTGATGTCGCCAAGCTTGCCCTCTTCGGGCGGCCGATACGCCTTCAAGCGTCCGATCGACGGCAGGAAATTGCGATACGGATCCTCCGCATAGATGCGGCTCTCGATCGCCCAGCCTTTGATCTTCAGATTTTTCTGTGTGATCGCCAGCTTCTCTCCAGCGGCGACCCGGATCATCTGCTCGACTAGATCGAGCCCGGTGATCATCTCGCTGACCGGATGCTCCACTTGCAGGCGGGTGTTCATCTCGAGAACGTAGAAGCTCTTGTCGGCGCCCGAGGCCACGAACTCAACGGTGCCGGCGCTGTCATAGTTCACCGCCCGCGCCAGCGCGCAGGCCTGTTCGCCCATGGCCATGCGCGTGGTTTCGTCGAGCAATGGCGACGGCGCTTCTTCGATGACCTTCTGATTGCGGCGCTGGATCGAGCATTCGCGCTCGAACAGATGCACGACATTGCCGTGCTTGTCGCCCATCACCTGAATTTCGATGTGGCGGGGCGCGGTGACGAATTTCTCGATGAAAATGCGGTCGTCACCGAACGCCCCTTTGGCTTCGGCGCGCACCGCTGGGAAGCCCTCTTCCACTTCCTTGCGATTATAGGCGACGCGGATGCCCTTGCCGCCGCCGCCAGCGCTCGCCTTGATCATCACCGGATAGCCGATCTCCTCGGAGATCTGGATCGCGTGCTCGAGCCCTTCGATTTCGCCGATGAAGCCCGGCACGCAGGAGACGCCCGCTGCCTGCGCGGTCTTCTTCGACTCGATCTTGTCGCCCATGGCGCGGATGGCGTGCGGGTTGGGGCCGATGAAAGTGATCTTCTCCTCGCGCAAGCGATCGGCGAACTCGGCTTTCTCCGACAGGAATCCGAAACCGGGATGGATCGCCTCCGCGCCCGTCTGCTTGGCGGCGGCGACGATTCTGTCGATCACCAGATAGCTTTGCGGCGCGGGCGGCGGGCCGATGGCGACACTCTCGTCGGCCATCTCGACGGCGAGGCTGTCGCGGTCGGCTTCGGAATAGACGACGACGGTTTTGAGCCCCATGCGCCGGGC
>JAFEDV010000147.1 GCA_018241475.1 Pseudomonadota bacterium
AGGCGACGCCGTGATGCTCATCTACCGGTCGGGCGGCGTGACGTTGACGATGCGCACGCAAGCCATGCAGGACGCCGCGGTCGGCCAGAGCGTTCGGCTGATGAACCCTTCCTCCAATCGCGTCGTGCTCGGTGTCGTCACCGGGCCGGGCGCCGCGAGCGCCTCGCCTTGAACCAGGAGCACTTCATGCGTTCTCTCGCCCTTCTCGCGCTCGCAGCCGGCGCAGCCGGCTGCGCCAGCGCAGAGCGTGCACAGATCACGCAAGATGCGCTTGCGGCGCCCGGGGTTGCCTATAGCGCCGCGCGCCACGCGCTCGCGCCGCCGCAACTCGAGCCGGTTTCGAATCCAGTAGCGCTCACGGGCGGCCAGCAGCAGACCATGCCGCTGCCAACGAGCGCATCGATGGAAGCGCCGCACGCCAATTCGCTTTGGCGCACGGGATCGCGCAGCTTCTTCAACGACCAGCGCGCCTCGCGCGTGGGCGACATTCTCACGGTGAACATCGAGATCGACGATTCCGCTTCGCTCTCGAATTCATCGAACCGCTCGCGCACCGGCTCGACCCAGGCGGGCGTCAATCACTTCTTCGGCCTGGAAAACGCGCTCGGCCGCGTGCTGCCGGGCGGTTTCGATCCCGCCAACATGGTGGACACCAACTCGCAATCGGCGGCGACCGGCGCCGGCGCGATCGACCGCAAGGAAAAGATCCGTCTAACGGTCGCCGCCGTGATCGTTGATCGCCTGCCGAACGGCAATCTGGTGATCGCCGGCCGCCAGGATGTGCGCATCAATGCGGAGATGCGTCAGCTCACAGTGAGCGGCGTCATCCGGCCCGAGGACATCAGCGCCGAAAACACCATCAATCACACGCAAATCGCCGAGGCCCGCATTTCCTACGGCGGCCAAGGTCAGATCAGCGCCGTGCAACGCCCGAGCTGGGGCCAGCGCATCACCGACGCGATCCTGCCCTGGTGATCTAGCCGGTCTGGCCTTGGACCGTGCCGAGGTGACGCATGATCTCTTGATCCTGCAGCTGCTCCTGTTCCCATTGCTGACGGGTCTTGCAGACGCGCGTCGCATGGCGGGCAAGACGGCTGCCGGTCGAATTCGTGGTATGACAAATCATCTGGTGGTTGGGGTCGACGGTTTGACCTTGCGCAGCGTTCGTCGTCGCTGACGCATCTGGAGCGCTCGCGGCCGCAGGCGACGACGCCTGAGAAGACGACGGCTCCGGCGCCGACTGCATGCTGGAGTCGGGGCGGGTCGTGTCAGGACTTGTTTGGGCGTAGGCGGCGCTCACCCACAACATTCCCGCGGCAATCGCTATCGCAATACGCATCAAACACAACTCCCGTGAAGACCCCTCTTCCGTATCCAGCACAACCGAGGGACACAAGTCGAAGGCCGTTTTGTCACCCTGCGGGAAGGACCGGGCGGTTCATCGCTAACAAGGCGAAATCAGTGCAACCCGACGCCCCGCGCCATCAGCACTGCAAACAGCAACAGCACCGCGATGACGTGGGTTTCGGCGATGACGTAGCGTCGGACCCGCTTCACCCCCTCCTCCTCCGCCAGGAACGCCCCGTTCGCCTTGGACTGCCGGCGCCACCGCAGGAACGTGAGCGTGGGCGCAATCGACATCGCACCAACCAGCGCGAAGGCGGCCATCTTGGCCCAGAAGAAAGGTTGCGCCTGATAATAGACCCACCCCTTCGCGCCCCAGATCACGCGCGACACACCCGCGGCAATCAGCAGCGCAGCCGAAACCCCGTAGAAGAGGTCGACGCGCGCGAGCAGGCGCGCGACGCGTCCATCCACGGGCAAGCGCAGAATGAACGCCTCAGCAACGAGAGCGCCCACCAGAAGAAACGCAAGCAAGAAGTGGATCCAAGCCAGTGCAGCGTCGATGAGCATGGCCAGCCGGCAGCGACCTAATCGTCGCGATGCACGCGCTCGCGCCGTTCGTGGCGCTCTTGCGCTTCGAGCGAAAGCGTTGCGATCGGCCGCGCGTCCAGGCGCGAGAGCGAAATCGGCTCGCCGGTTTCCTCGCAATAGCCATAGGTGCCGTCTTCGAGACGGCGCAACGCTTCGTCGATCTTGGCGATGAGCTTGCGCTGGCGATCGCGGGTGCGGAGTTCAAGTGCGCGATCGGTCTCGCTGGTGGCGCGATCGGCGAGATCGGCCTCGTTCACCGTATCCTGTTGCAGCGATGCGATTGTCGAGCGCGATTCTTCGAGAATCTCTTCCTTCCAAGCCAGCAGCTTGGCTCGGAAGTATTCCTTCTGCCGCTCATTCATGAACGGCTCTTTCTCGCTGGGACGATATTCTTTCGTGACCGTGGCCATTAGAAGCTCCGACCGCCCTCGCGAGGCGCCGCCTTATAGCGTCGGCCCCCGGCGGCGTCCATTGAGCAAGGACGGCGCCAAGGCGCGCCTGAAATCATTGCGTTGCGGTGCAGCATCCGCGGTTCCAACGAGCTGATCGAGCTTCGCCAATTCTACCGCAAGTCTCGTGTCAATCTCACGAAGGACCCCGTCCAGGCTCGGTTCTCCGGTTGATTCGGCGGTTCGCTGCAGGTGCTCCAACTGCGTGCGGAGCGCCGCTGGGGCCCGACCGGCCAACAGACCCGCCTCCAGCTCTTCAAGGGCGTCAAGCACTGTACGGCCGCGTTTCGCCTGTCGGGCGCGGCGCTGGGAAAGCGGCTCCTCCGCCTGCAAAGCCAAGATAGTGTCGAGCGCGGTGACGGCATTCACCGCGCCCGTCGCCGCCACATGAGGCGCCTCCTCGACGCTCGCCGGCGAGAAGCCGGCGGCGACAGCGCCCGCGCTCCGCTTCGGACTTGTGGAGGGGCCGACACTGCGGCCGCTTTCGACCTTCATGAGCGGGACTCGTGGACTGCAGCTGTTTCCACGGCGTTAACGTTTTGAACTTGAACCAAGCGTTAACCGAACTGCTCGCGTATCGTCGGCATGCAGTCTGTTTCCCGCGCGGCGCGCTTGGCGTTGCTGGCTGTGGCTTCGATCGCCGCGATCGGCGCGCCGGTGACTGCGACGCCGGCATTCGCCAATCCTCGCATCAAGGACATCGCCGACTTCGAAGGCGTCCGCGACAATCAACTGGTCGGCTACGGACTCGTCGTTGGCCTAGCGGGCACAGGCGACAGCCTGCGCAATGCGCCGTTCACGCGACAAAGCCTGGCTGCGATGCTCGAGCGACTGGGCGTCAATGCAACCAACGGCAATCTCAACACCCGCAACGTCGCGGCGGTGATGGTGACCGCAAACCTGCCGCCGTTCGCAAGCCAGGGCTCGCGCATTGATGTGACGGTCTCGGCCTTGGGCGATGCGCGCAGCCTGGCGGGCGGGCAATTGCTGGTGACGCCGCTCATGGGCGCCGACCAACAGGTCTACGCAGTCGCGCAAGGTCCGCTGGCGATCGGCGGCTTCGCAGCGCAAGGCGCTTCCGGTTCTTCCGTGACGCGCGGCGTGCCGACGGCGGGGCGCATCGCGTCGGGCGCGCTGGTTGAGCGCGAAATCAGCTTCGACATCGCCGATCGCCAGGATTTGCGACTTTCCCTGCGCAATCCCGACTTCAGCACCGCTCAGCACATCGCCGCCGCGATCAACGCCTCGGTCGGCGGCGGCGCGGCGCACGCATCGAGCCCCGGCTCGGTCGAGTTGCATCGCCCGGACGGCTATTCCGGCGACATGGTTTCACTGGTCGGCTCGATCGAAAACCTCGAAGTCGCGGTCGACAACCCCGCACGCATCGTCATCGACGAAAGCTCCGGCATCGTGGTCATGGGCGACAACGTGCGGGTTTCGACGGTGGCCATTGCGCAAGGCAATCTAACCATCTCGGTCAGTGAAGATCCGTTTGTCAGCCAACCGGCGCCGCTCAGCCACGGGACGACGCAAGTGGTGCCGCAGAGCAGCGTGCACGTGGATGAAGACAAGGGCGGACTCGTGGTCGTGCCAGGCGGGGTGCCGCTTCGACAGCTGGTCAACGGCCTCAACGCGCTCGGGGTCAGCCCGCGCGACATGATCTCCATTCTGCAGGCCCTGAAGACCGCCGGCGCCATCCAGGCCGACATCGAGGTGATGTGATGGCGGACGCTCCCCTCGCCGTCCCGGCGCGCGGCGCGCCCTTGCCGCTGCAGACGCAAGCGCCCATCGCGACGCCAGATCGCGGATTGCAGGGCGCGCCCTTGCCGCTCGATCCCCGCGCGAGCGCCCACAACACGCAAGCCGAACGCGCCCGGCAAGCCGCCAACGAATTCGAGTCCGTGTTCCTGAACGAGATGCTGTCGCCGATGTTCGAGGGGCTCAGCACCGACGGTCTGGGCGGCGGCGGGGTGGGCGAAGAGATGTTTCGCCCCATGCTGATCGATCAGTACGCCAAGGCCATCAGCCACGCCGGCGGGATCGGACTAGCCGACGAGATCGTGCGTGAACTCACGCGCATGCAGTCGACAGCCGCCACCGCGCAGCCGGAGTCCGACGATGGCCCTCGTCGCTAACCATGCCGCCGACCGTGTCGAGCAACTCATCCTGCTCACCGAGCGTCTTGCAGCGCTCGTAGGCGAAGAGGCCGACCGGATTGAGGCTCGGCTACCGCTGCCCGAAGGCGCAGAAGCTGATGAGAAGAGCAGGCTCGCCAACGCCTACCGGCTCGAACTCGCCCGCGTGCAACAAGATCCGGAATTGATCCGTGGCGCACCGCCGCCGATGCTTGGCCGCCTTAAGCAGCGGACCGTAGCGCTGAACCAGGCCTTGGCCCGCCACGAGTCGGCGTTGAACGCGATCAAACTGGTTAGCGAAGGTCTGGTGCAGGCGATGGCGGAAGAAATCGCCCGCCAACGCAGCCAGTCGGACAATTACGGCGCCGGCGGCGCGCGGAACGCGCCAGCGGGGCCGCGCCCGGCCCTTCTCGACCGCACCGCCTAGCCGCGTACATCCCTGTTTCGGCGATGATTTCGCCTTTCCTGTAATTCATCTTGCTTGGCGCAGTGCTACGGTTTCTATGGACGCTTGCGGGGGAGGAATGAAGCACGCGAATATCCGTACGCTGCGAAGTCACGCCCCTCACCATCCCCACCACGTGAGCGCCCTCGCGTTTAACGTGTGCTTGGTCGTGCTGGCGCTCGCGGCCGCGATCGCGTTCCTGCTGATCACGCGCGATCACCTCTACGTCTACTCGTACTCGCCCGAGGGCGCCCGCGCGATCGCCGCGCGTGTCGAGCGGTTGAACGCCAGCCTGATCCCCCTCGAATTCGACCGTCAACAGCAATGGGACGATCTCGTCGCCAACGAATTGATGGCGCACGACGTCGCCGCCGCCAGAGGCATGCTCCTGTCGGCGCCAGGGATGCTGCCGGACTCCGAGGCCGCCGAACTGAACCGCCGGGCGCCGCCGGGCTCGAGCGGTGCGCAGG
>JAFEDV010000148.1 GCA_018241475.1 Pseudomonadota bacterium
CGACGCCCCATGCATCACCAGTTTCGTCTTCCGCGTCCGCAACGTTCCGGCCGCACTCTACAAATCCCTCGGCGGCTTTGCGACCAATGGCGTCAACATCACCAAGCTCGAATCCTATATAGAGGGCGGCGCGTTCGAGGCGGCCATGTTCTTCGCTGAGATCGAGGGGCGCCCCGAAGAGCGCGGCGTGCATTTGGCGCTCGACGAATTGCGCTTCTTTTCAGCCTCGCTCACCATTCTCGGCGTCTACCCCGCCGATCCGTTCCGAGCGACTCCCCGCCGTTGAGATCAAGCTTCGTCGTTCGACAGGTACGCCACACACACGCCCCCATTGCGATAGGCATAGAGCCGCAACGCATCGCGGCGCTTCTTGGCGATCGCCAACAGGAGTCTCTTGTATGAACCCTGGCTTAGCCATGCCGACGCGCCGGTAGTTGAGAAGCCCGGTACGCCATGGAGTGCGCGCACGACGCTTTGGCGGCTCAACTGCGCGCCAAGGGCGCCCTTTGCGGCGTCCACCACCCTATCCGCCGCCAAGTCGATAGCGGACGCGACACTTCTTTCCGGCGGAGGTTTGGGCGCTCGAGGCGCTGGCGTTGGGGCCGGCGCCGGCGCGCCGGATTTGAAGAAACGCGCTTTTGGACGCTGGTAATCGAACGCGGCGCGAAATGCGCTGCGCAAGATAAGGTCGTCGGCATATTCGCGATAGATCGCCGCCGTCGAATTCTCGTCGTTACCCATCGCCGCGACATTGAGGTTGCGAACCTGCAATCGATTGACCACCGGTACGAAGTCGGTGTCGGACGTCATCAGGATCACTTCCTTGAGCCCGCGCACGTCGCTGGCGATGTCGACGGCGTCGAGCGTCATCACGATATCGGCGGAACTTTTCTTTTCCTTGGCGATTGCGCGACAGGCGAAGGCCTCGAACCCCGCCGTTTCGAACGCCGCGCGATAGCGCTCGTTCAGCGGATTCCAATAGACGCGCTTGACGGCGAATGTGCGCTTTCGACGGCGGGCGTCGAAGCCGCCATCCTCCAACCATGCAAGCCAGTTCGGAATGCGGGTCGCAATCTCGCCGCCGGTCATGCCGATGACGTTATCGAAATCGACGAGAAGCGCGCTCTTGGTGCGTACGCCGAACATCGCCAACCCCGCCGAATGTGGTCTAGTACTAACCAGTTGCGCGTGCGTCTAGAACGGGCGGGCCTGTAACCAAGCCGGCGGCGCGGGCGTAGGAGCACAAACCGGTCATGGCCGACGAAGTGGAACTTCGAGCCTTGCTGCTCAAGGGCCTCGCCGGCGAGGAGGCGGCGCACCGCGCGTTCCTTATGGAGGCGGCTGCCCTGCTTCGCCCCTATTTCCGCAATCGGCTGCGCGCCGCGCCAGACGACGCGGAGGATCTGGTGCAGGAGACTTTGGTGGCGTTGCACACCCGCCGCGATTCGTACGATCCGACACTGCCGCTGACAGCCTGGATGTATGCGATTGCGCGCTATCGCCTGATCGACTTCCTTCGCCGCAAGAAGCGGCGCGGCGATCACGCCACCATCGACGACCTCGAAATCGGCGACGCCGATCCGCAATTCGAAGCCAGCGACGCCAGACGCGATGTGATGCGGCTGCTGGCGAAGCTTCCCGAAAAGCAGCGCCGCGCCATCGAACTGGTGAAACTGCAGGAGCACAGCGTCGAGGAAGCCTCGAAGCTCACCGGCTATGGCGTGTCAGACATCAAGGTCTCCATCCATCGCGGCATGAAGGCGCTGATGAAGCTCATGGCCGAGGAAAATCCGGCATGAAGACCGACGATCTCATCGACCTCCTCGCACGAAACGTCGAGCCGGCGGAACGGCCGCGCTGGCGCATGCGCTTGATGCTGACGCTGCTTGCTGGCCTGGCGATCGCCATTGCACTGGTCGTCACCTTCATCGGCATGCGCCCAGACATCGGAACGGCGACTTGGGCGGTGCTGCTCAAAGCCGGCTTCTCCGCCGCCGCCGCTGCTTGCGTGCTGCCGTTGGCGATGCGTCTCATGCGCCCCGGAGCGCCGCTCGGCTGGCGCCTCGCCGCCGTGCTCATTTTCGCCGGCGTCAGCTTGCTCGCCGCCTTTGTCGCGCTGATGGGCATGCCCAGCGAGGCGCGCATGCGCGCCTGGACGGGCGGCGGCTTTCCCTGGTGCATCGTGCTCATCCCGATCTTCGCCGCTCCGGCGGCAGTGCTGATGGTGTGGCTGGCGCGTTCGCTGGCGCCAACTCGGCTGACGCTCTCCGGCGCCGCCATCGGTGCGCTTTCCGGCGGCCTGGGCGCGATGGCTTATGCGATGTACTGTCCCATCGACTCTGTCGCATTCGTGACGACGTGGTACGTCGTCGCCATCGCTGTCTGCGCGGCGCTGGGCGCTATGATCGGGTCCAAGCTGTTGCGGTGGTGACTTTGCGCTCGCCTTCGGTTCGATGTTGACCGACGCTCAATACTCAAGCGCCCATCGCCGCATTGACGCAGCAAACGCACCGCCGCTAGTGTCCGCCGGCGCGTGGACTGCTTGCCGTTCCGTCAATTGCTTCAAGGATTTCAACGATGAAGGTCCTCGTCCCGGTCAAACGGGTGCTCGATTTCAATTTGAAGGTGCGCGTAAAGCCGGACGGTTCGGGCGTCGACCTCTCCAATCTGAAAATGTCGATCAATCCCTTCGATGAAATCGCCGTCGAGGAAGCCGTGCGCATGAAGGAAGGGGGCGGCGGCCACAGGGCCGGCGCGGCGAGCGAAGTGATCGCCGTCTCCATCGGCCCCGAGCAGGCGCAGGAAACTATTCGCAATGCGCTGGCCATCGGCGCCGATCGCGGCATCCTGGTGAAGGCTGAAGGCGAAGTTGAGCCGCTGGCGGTGGCGAAAATCTTGAAAGGGGTGATCGAGACGGAAAAACCGGACCTCGTCATCCTCGGCAAGCAGGCGATCGACGACGATTCGAATGCGACAGGTCAGATGCTCGCCGCCCTGCTCGATTGGCCGCAAGCCACTTTTGCCTCGAAGATCGTGCTGCACGACGACAAGGCGACGGTGACGCGCGAAGTAGACGGCGGCTTGCAGACGCTCGACGTGGAATTGCCGGCGATCGTAACCACGGATCTGCGCCTGAACGAGCCGCGCTACGCGTCGCTGCCGAACATCATGAAGGCGAAGAAGAAACCGATCGACATCAAGACGGCCGCTGATTTCGGCGTCGACACCGCTCCGCGCCTCAAGACGCTGAACACGACGGAACCGCCGAAGCGCTCCGCCGGCGTCAAGGTGAAGACCGCGGAAGAACTGGTCGGCAAGCTCAAGGAAGCTGGGGTGCTCTAATGGCTATTCTGGTCGTTGCCGAACATGACAACGCGTCGCTGAAGGATGCCACGAACAAGGTCGTCACCGCCGCCAAGGCGCTGGGCGGCGATGTCGACGTTCTGGTCGCCGGCTCGAACGCTTCGTCAGCAGCTCAAGCCGCGGCGAAGATCGACGGCGTGCGCAAGGTTCTGCGCGCCGATGGCGCGACGCTCGCCAAACAGATGGCCGAGCCGCTGCAGGCGCTGATCGTGCCGCTGATGGCGAGCTACGACGCCGTGCTCTTCCCGGCTTCGACCACCGGCAAGAACGCCGCGCCGCGCGTGGCCGCAAAGCTCGATGTGAGCCAGGTCTCCGGCGTTATCGGCGTTAAGGGCGCCGACACGTTCGTTCGCACGATCTATGCAGGCAACGCCGTCGTCACCGTGAAGGACGGCCAAGCCAAGCACGTGCTCACGGTGCAGCCGACGGCGTTCAAGGCCGCCGGCAACGCCGGAAGCGCGAGCATTGAGCAGATCGCCGCGCCAGCCGGCCCATTCAAGTCGGCGTTCGTCTCGGAAGAAATGGCCAAGTCGGATCGTCCGGAATTGACGGCGGCCAAGCGCGTCGTTTCCGGCGGCCGGGCGCTCGGCTCCTCGGAAGAGTTTCACCGCGTGCTCGACCCGCTTGCCGACAAGCTTGGCGCGGCGGTCGGCGCCTCACGCGCGGCGGTCGACGCCGGCTACGCGCCGAACGATTATCAAGTCGGCCAGACCGGCAAGATGGTGGCGCCGGAACTCTATGTCGCCATCGGTATTTCGGGCGCCATCCAGCACTTGGCTGGCATGAAGGACTCGAAAGTCATCGTCGCCATCAACAAGGACGAAGAGGCGCCGATCTTCCAGATCGCCGACTACGGCCTGGTGCAGGACTACAAGACCGCGGTGCCGGAACTGATGAACGCTCTGACGAAAGCGGGCGTGTAGCGCTCTGGAAGACGCCCTCTTCCGCGGTTACCGTTCTGGTCAAACCAGCCGCCGCCGTGCCCGGAAATTGTTGCTGCGCTGCAACATGAACCTATGCTAAAGCCGGTTCGGCGGGACGGAACGGGCGATGGCCGGGAGCATGATGAACGACATTCGCACGGTGGGCGTCATCGGCGCCGGCCAGATGGGCAACGGCATCGCGCATGTGTGCGCCCTCGCCGGCTACGAGGTGCTGCTGAACGATGCCGATGCCGCGCGCATCGACGCGGCGCTCGACACCATTCGCAAGAACCTCAACCGCCAAGTCCACAAGACCACCATCAAACAAGCCGACATGGACGCCGCGCTGAAGCGCATCAAAGGCGCCGCCAAGCTCGGCGCATTCGACGCGTGCGATCTGGTCATCGAGTCGGTGATCGAACAAGCGGACGCCAAGAAGCAGGTATTCTCCGACCTGCGGCCGGTGCTGAAGCCGGAGACGATCCTCGCCTCCAACACCTCTTCCATTTCGATCACGCGCCTGGCGGCGACGACCGATCGTCCGGACAAGTTCATCGGCGTTCATTTCATGAATCCGGCGCCGGTGATGGAGCTCGTCGAAATCATCCGCGGGCTGGCGACCAGCCAAGAGACCTACGACGCCTCCATCAAGTTCGTGCAGAGCCTGGGTAAGACGGCAGCCAATGCCGAGGATTTTCCCGCCTTCATTGTCAACCGCGTGCTGGTGCCGATGATCAATGAGGCAATCTACACGCTCTACGAAGGGGTCGGCTCGGTTGAGGCCATCGACAAGGCCATGAAGTTGGGCGCGCACCATCCGATGGGGCCGCTCGAACTCGCCGACTTCATCGGCCTCGATACCTGCCTCTCCATCATGCAGGTTCTCTACGAAGGTTTGGCGGACTCCAAATACCGCCCGTGTCCGCTGCTGGTGAAATATGTCGAAGCCGGCTGGCTCGGCCGCAAGACGAACCGCGGCTTCTACGATTATCGCACTACGCCGCCGACGCCCACGCGCTAGAGCCGTGGGCCTTTTCATGGATGTGAGACGGGAGACGGCGCCGTCTTCGCGCCGCCTCCCACACCACATTCACTCTACAAGATGACATCGGCCATCATCGCCACGCCTTGGACGATATATGCGCCCAAGCCAAGCAACAGGACACCGCCGATAGCCAACTCTAGAAACTGAATAGTCGTGCGCATTCACGCAACCTCACGTCGACGCGAACGATGTTGTGTTCGCGCTGGGCATATAGGTGCGACGCACAACGCCAATGTGGCGCGCGCGTTAAACGTTTGTGAGAGAGCGCTCTTATTCGACCAAGCGTCGCTTTTCGAACACCAGCGACAAATTGTTCGCCGGCATCTCCACAATCTCGCGCAGCTGCATGGCGCTATGCTCGGCGGCGCGGGTCACATCGGCCACATCGCGCACGCCCCAGCTGGGGTCGCGCGCCCGCAGGGAGGCGTCGAACGATTCATTGGACGGCGTCGTGTGGCGGCCATCGCGCTTGTAGGGGCCATACGTGAAGAGCAGGCCGCCAGGGCGCAACAGCCGGCCCGCGCCGCGCACCAGCCCCAGCGTCGCCTCCCATGGCGATATATGGATCATGTTGATCGCCACCAAGGCGTCGAACGGCGGTTGCTCCTCGACGCCCCAAAGCCCGGCGCGCACATCGATGTTGAGCGGCGGACGAACATTGGCGACGGCGTCGGCGCCGATCCATGCGGCGATGCTTGCGCGCGCATCCGCATCAGGGTCGCTCGGCTGCCACGTCACACCCGGCATCGCGGCGGCGAAGTACGCGGCATGCTCGCCTGCTCCGGATGCAAGTTCCAACACGCGCGCGTTTGACGGCAGCACCCGTTGCAGGACGGTAAGGATGGGTTGGCGGTTGCGCGCCGTGGCGGGCGATCTGAGGCGCTCTGGCATCGCACTCAGCCAAACACACTCTTCACACAGGCGAAAGCGAAAGCCGCCCGGTTGCACCCCCATGACGGCGCGCCATTCGGCGCTAGAGTGCGCGCCATGGCGCCTCCACCTATCCCACAGCGCATCCCGCCGCTCAGCTGGCGCCAGCCCACCGCGTTGTGGACGCCCATAGCGCTTGCGGTGGCCATCGGCTGGCCCGCGGTCGCCTTCTACAACGACGCAAGCCTCCAGCATCTCGTCGTGATCGCCGGCGCCGCCGTGTTTGCGCTGGCGCTGATCACGTTGGGAGTGAGCTGGGC
>JAFEDV010000149.1 GCA_018241475.1 Pseudomonadota bacterium
AGCGGTGGATCGATGCTGGCGGTCTGCTCATCCGCTTCGCCGGACCGCGCCTTGCGAACAACGCCGACGACCTGCTGCCGGTGCGTTTGCGCCCGGGTTCTCGGGCGCTTGGCAGCGCGCTCGCCTGGGAAACGCCGCTGGCTGTGGCGCCGTTCGCAGCGGACTCGCCCTTCGCCGGCATGGCGCCGCCGGGCGATGTTCGCATTCGCCAGCAGGTGTTGGCGGAGCCTGCCTCGATCGAACAGGCGCACGTGTGGGCGACGCTGACCGACCATTCGCCGCTCGTCACCGCACGCGAGCGCGGCCGCGGGCTTATCGTGCTCTTTCACGTCAGCGCGGGTCCCGATTGGTCGGATTTGCCGCTCTCCGGCCTGTTCGTCGAAATGCTGCGGCGGACGCTTGCATTTACGGCGCGCGATGCGGGCGCTGGCGAACACGCCATCGCCGGGGGGCCCTACGTCGCGCAGCGCGTGCTCGACGGCTTCGGCTCACTCGCGCCGCCGCCGCCGGATTTGCCAGCCATTGCGCCGGAGCGCTTCACTGTGGCGTTGCCCTCGCCGGCGACGCCGCCTGGGCTCTACGAACGCGCGGGTGTGTCGGCGGCGATCGACGCGGCGCGCAGCGATGAAGCGCTAACGCCGCTGCCCGTCCTGCCGGGCGTTTCGCGGGCTGGCCTCGACTCGCACGTCGAGCGTCCCCTCGCCGGCTGGTTTCTCGCAGCCGCCGCCTTGATGCTCACGCTCGACCTCTTCATCGGCCTGCTTCTGCTGGGCCGCCTGCCGCGTCTCGCGCGGGCCGGCGCTGCGGCGTTGCTGGTCATGGGCGTCATGTTTGCGCCGAACGTCCACGCACAATCGCGCGACGATCCGACACTGGTCGTGCGTCTCGCCTATGTGCGGACCGGCGACGCCCGAATTGACCGCACCAGCGCGGCGGGGCTGGAGGCGCTCACGCAAGCCTTGATTGATCGCACCTCTGTCGAGCCAGGCCCGCCTGTTGCGATCGACCTGGCGCGCGACAATCTCGCAGCCTACCCGTTCCTCTATTGGGCCGCGCCGTCTTCGCCGCAGCGTTTGTCCGACGCTGCGCTCGCCAACCTCGACCGTTATTTGGCGATCGGCGGCCTGCTGCTCGTCGATACCCGCGACGCTGGACGCGCCAATACGGCTTCGCGGCCGGCGCAGGTGATGCTTGCGGGCGTCGACGTGCCGCCGCTCGAAATCGTCAACAGCGATCACGTCGTCGCCCGCGCGTTCTATCTGATGCGCAGTTTTCCCGGACGTTATCCCTCGCCGCATCTTTGGGCTGAGGCCGCATCCGCGGCCTCGGCCCGCGACGGCGTCGCTTCGCTCTTCGTCGGCGACGGCGACTGGGCGAGCGCCTGGTCGGGCGAAGCCGGCATCGACGATCGCCAGCGCGAGATGGCGCTGCGCTTCGGCGTCAACATGGTGATGGTGGCGCTGACCGGGAACTACAAGTCCGATCAGGTGCACGTGCAGACGCTGCTCGAGCGGCTTGGTGAACAATCGCGATGAGGTGCGAGCACAACTCGCACCCCCTCTCCTTGAGGAGAGGGGCCAGGGGGTGTGGCGATGCTCGCTGCCTGACGAGCGCACGCATCGCTTCAACACCAGTCCGCAACAGCAGTGGTTCTCCCCACCCCCTTCTCCCTCCCCTCACGGGGAGGGGGACTGAGTGCGCGTCATGATCGGAGCTGCGCGACTCGGGTTTGACCCTGCCTTGCCCATCAGCGCCATCATTGCGTTAGGGGTCATCGCGCTCTTTGCGCTCGGCATCTATGTGTGGCGCGGCGGCGGTGCGCCGATCCTGCGCGCTCTGGGCATCGCTTTCGTGCTGCTGGGTCTGCTGCAGCCGCAATGGGTGCGTGAGCAGCGCCAGCCCGCCAACGACGTCGCCCTGCTGCTCGTCGATCAAAGCGAGAGCCTCAATCTTGCGGGCCGCCTCGAGGCGGCGCGCCGCGCCG
>JAFEDV010000014.1 GCA_018241475.1 Pseudomonadota bacterium
TCTGACGCCTTCGCGTCGTCGACTTGTTTTTCAAGCGCTGCGATTTGATGCCGCGCGGCTTCGAGTTGTTCACGGTCTGGCGCGCCCTTTCGCTCCAACTCTTGGAAACTGAGTTTAAGAGCGGCGTTTCGAACGTCTGAGAAAGCTAGAACGTCCGCGCCCAGTTTTGTGCGCCGAACGCTCTCCTGCGCTGCCACAAGTCGCAGCATGCGCGTGGCGTAAGTTGCGCCATCCCAGGATCGCAATTGACCTGGCAAAAAGAGCTTGTGCGCATACGGGTCAGAGTCTTCGGTGAACCCTGGAAGATAAATTCTTGCGGCACCGCCATATGTTGAGAGCCGTTTGCCGAAGCGTTCCGTCAAACGCCATGTTTGGCTGGGATCAACAACGAAAACGTGTGCCAATCCAAGCGTTGCTCGCGCGAGCGCATCGGCGTTGATGAGCGCATAGCCTTTTCCCCAAGGGGACTCTGGGAGGCTAATTGCGATGACAGGCAGACTCCTCGTGGGGTCTGTCAGCATCTTCGCAAGCTGATCGCCCTGGGCGTCGTCGGCGCAAACTGTGGGTTCGCTGCCGATCAAGTATGGACCACGACGAAGACCGCATGTGTCGGCGAGTTGCTGGACCAGTCCGGGCGTATGCGGATCGACTTCCAAAGTTGCTTCGAGCGAACTTGCGACTAGCCGCAGGCTGAAACGAGGACTCGGATCGGCACCAAGCGCGGTCACAATCTCCGTCGTCCACACCCGACCTGGAATTTCCTTGTCCGGATCTTCTGCGCGCAGCGCCCAAACGTCCGCGCCGGACGCTTGAAGTCGAATGCCAATGCAATTCCGTCCGCCGGACAGATGTTCAAAAGACTCGTACTTCCAGGCCTCCGGCGACAGGGTCGTGCCGATGCGTTTCTCGACCCAAACGAGTGCCTCGCGGCGCGCCTGATCAAGTACCCGGGCGGGTTGTTGCGAAGTCGAACCAAGAAGGCCTGATACGCGCAGCACCTCGTGCTCGCGAACGAGTCGCGGCAGGATGGCAGAAACTGGCTTCAGAACCTCGCGCGCGGAAGAAACCATGGACTCCACAGCCTACCACAAATAACGGCCGTCGTCACGGCCCCCTTCTTCGCCGTCCACGATACGCGTTGCGCGAACGTGGCGTTGACGGCGCTTTGCCGGCGCTTTCGCGCATGGTTGCGTTCACGGCGGCGTTCAGATCGCTTTGCCTTGCTAGCGGATCGTCGGCGATCAGCAGTTCGGTTTCTTGCAGGCGTTTGATTTCGTCGCGGAGGCGGGCGGCGGTATCGAATTCCAGATCCGCTGTGGCGCCTTTCTTTTGGCGTCTTAGGTCGTCGATTTAGCCTTTGTTGTTGTGGCCGTAGAACGGTGAAGTATCTTCGGCAACACCGCCGGCGAGACGCCGGCGGTCCGGGGCGCCGCCTGCGCCACGTTTCCATGCCATTGGGTCGCGCGGGTCGATGGTCAGCGAATCCTTCTCGTAGACAGAATCCAGGATGTCCTTGATGTGCGACTTGATGCTCTGCGGCGTGATGCCGTGTTCGAGATTGTAGGCGGCTTGCTTCTCGCGGCGTCGCGCGGTTTCGGCCATGGCGCGCTGGATCGAGCCGGTTTCCTTGTCAGCGTAGAGGATGACCTTGCCGTCGACGTTGCGTGCGGCGCGGCCGATGGTTTGCACCAGTGAGGTCTCGCTGCGCAGGAAGCCTTCCTTATCGGCGTCGAGAATGGCGACGAGGCCGCATTCGGGAATGTCGAGGCCTTCGCGCAAGAGGTTGATGCCGACCAGCACGTCGAAGGCGCCCAGGCGCAAGTCGCGGATGATCTCGATGCGCTCGACGGTGTCGATGTCGGAGTGCATGTAGCGCACGCGCACGCCTTGCTCGTGCATGTATTCGGTCAGATCCTCGGCCATACGCTTGGTGAGCACGGTGACGAGCGAGCGCAGGTTTTTCTTCGCGGCTTCCTTCACCTCGGCGATGACGTCGTCGACCTGGGAATGGCCGTGCGCCTGCACCGGGCGCACCTCGACCGGCGGATCGATGAGGCCGGTGGGGCGGATGACCTGTTCGGCGAAGACGCCGCCGGTGCGTTCGAGCTCCCAGGGGCCGGGCGTGGCGGAGACGTGGATGGTCTCCGGACGCATGACGTCCCATTCCTCGAATTTGAGCGGACGGTTGTCCATGCACGAGGGCAGGCGGAAGCCGTAATCGCTGAGCGTCTTCTTGCGGTTGAAGTCGCCGCGATACATGCCGCCGATTTGCGGGATGGTGACGTGGCTTTCGTCGGTGAAGACGAGGGCGTTGTCGGGGATGTATTCGAACATGGTGGGCGGCGGCTCGCCGGCTTTGCGGCCGGTGAGGTAGCGGGAATAGTTCTCGATGCCGGCGCAGGAGCCGGTGGCCAGCATCATCTCCATGTCGAAATTGACGCGCTGTTCGAGGCGCTGGGCTTCCAGCAACTTGCCTTCGGCGCGGAAGAAGGCGAGGCGCTGGGCCAGCTCGTCCTTGATGGAGGTGACGGCCTGTTCGAGCGTCATGCGCGGCGTGACGTAGTGGGAGTTGGAATAGACTTTCACCGCTGACATTGATGCGGTCTTGCGCCCGGTGAGCGGGTCGAACTCGTCAATGCTTTCGACCTGATCGCCGAAGAAGGAGAAGCGCCAGGCCCGGTCTTCCAGGTGCGCGGGCCAGAGTTCGACGGTGTCGCCGCGGACGCGGAAATTGCCGCGCGCGAAAGCGGCGTCGTTGCGGCGATAGTGGGTGGCGACCAGATTGCGGATCAGTTCTTGGCTGCCGTACTCGTCGTTGACCTTCACGGTGAAGGTCATGCTCGTGTAGGTCTCGGCGGAGCCCGTGCCGTTGATGCAGCTGATCGAAGCGACGATGATGACGTCGTCGCGTTCGAGGATCGCGCGTGTGGCCGCATGGCGCATGCGGTCGATCTGCTCGTTGATGTTGGATTCTTTCTCGATGTAGGTGTCGGTGCGCGGGACGTAGGCTTCCGGCTGGTAATAGTCGTAGTACGAAACGAAATATTCGACGGCGTTTTCGGGGAAAAAGCCCTTCATTTCGCCGTAGAGCTGCGCGGCCAGCGTCTTGTTGGGCGCCAGTATCAGAGCCGGGCGCTGCACCGTCTCGATGATCTTGGCCATGGTGAAAGTTTTGCCGGAGCCGGTGACGCCCAGCAGCACCTGGTCCTGTTCTGAACCTTTCAGGCCGGCAACGAGTTCGGCGATCGCCGTCGGCTGGTCGCCGGCTGGTTCGTAATCCGAAACGAGCTTGAAGCGCTTGCCGCCTTCCAGCTTCACCCAACCGCGCTCAGGACGATGCGGCGTCCACATCGCGGCGGTCGCATCGAACGCCACCGGCGCCTCGGCGACGCTCGGCGGCGGGCGATTTGGCGCTTTGGGAGAACGAGGCATGAACCAGCAAGATAAGAGCGGGCGCCGCAAGCGGGAAGTGTGCGGACGGCTCAGACCGTCGGCTTGTATTGCTCCAGCCGCGGATCGCCGGGTTCGAGCGCCAGCGCATCGTATTGTTCGCCGAGCGGGGTCGAGCGCCCCATCACGACA
>JAFEDV010000150.1 GCA_018241475.1 Pseudomonadota bacterium
CGAGGCTCCAATAGGCCTCGCCGAGACCGGGTTCGAGCGCGATGGCCTTTCTGTAGGCGTCGATGGCTTCCGGCGCATTGCCCAGCGTTTTCATCGTGTGGCCGAGCGCCATCCAGATGCTCGCACGCGAGGCATCTTCCGCGAGCAGCCGCCGGTAGATGTCGGCCGCCGAGGCGTACTCGCCCACCAAGCCCAGCGCAGCAGCCAGCAGCTTGCGGGCGCCGACATTGTTCGGATCGCGAACGACAAGGTAACGCGCAATGGCGAGCGCTTCGCCGTACTTCCCGAGCCCCATCAACAACTGACTGAGATTGTGACGGGCGGGCAGATAATCCGGAACCAGATCGATGATGCTGCGAAGCAGCTGCTCCGCCTCGAACGGATGGTCCTCTCGCGCTTCGATTTCGGCCAGCATCGACAGCGCCACGGGGTCAGTCGGCGACTGCGCGAGGTAAGGCTCGACGATGGCGCGCGCCTGCGCCGCCTGCCCCTCCTTCAGCGCTTGCGACGCCTGCGCAAGGCGGGGATCGACGGTGGCCATGTGAATATGGTTCAGATACGCGGCGCCCGATCGCGCGGTATCGCCCGTCGCGCGCAGCTCGTCTGCGAGCTCACGCCATACATAGGCATGGGCGGAATTCAAAGTCGCGGCTCGGCTCAGCGCTTGCGCGGCGCGCGCGTGTTCGCCGCGACCGCCAAGCACCAGACCCAGGAGCCGCTGGGCGGCGAACCAATTGGCGTCGCTTTCGGCAAGCGGGGCGATTTCAGTCATGGCGGCGTCGAGATCGCCTTTTCGCCGCAGCGCCTCCACGAACACCAGTCTTGCGTCGCGATCGTCAGGCGCCGCTGCGATGATGGCGCGGCAGATCGCTTCCGCCCGGCTCGGGTCCGACGCAAGCGCACTGACTGCTTCACGGAGACGCGTGCTCATGGTTGCGCCGCGAAGGACGCCATGCGCTCTACGAGTCCCGCAAGATTCGGCAGCACCGCTTCGATCTCATCGGCGCGCGCGCGCCACTTTTCGGCTTTCGGCGCGGACACAGTGTAGGATGAGAGCGGCAGTTCCTTGCCGAGCGTTCGATCCCAACTCAAACCCAGCCGTCCGCAGAGGCGGCGCATTTCGGCGTCGGGATCGGCAAGCAAGTCCTCGTAGCGGACGATGTCCCTCCGCTCGGCGGGAATGTGCGCAAGATCGTCCAAAAGCACGCGCACGGAGGCGCCCCATTGCGCCGCGACGATTTCATTGAGCGGCAGATCGCGGAGGTCGCGCCATCCGGGCGTCAGCAGAAGCGACCAGGGGTGGCGGCCAGTCCAGCCCGGCAGGCGCGGGTAGGTGCGGAAATGGCCGGACTCCCACGCCTCGAGCATGGAGGCGAGAACCTCGCGAACGTCGCGGTAGAGAAAAACGAAGTGCGCGTCGGGAAAGCATTCGGCCAGGAACGGCACGCGCAGCGAATTCTTCGGCGTCTTCTCAAGCATGCGCACGGCGCCGCCGTTGGGCCGCCCGCCGTCACGGTCCCGCAATTGGACTTCGAAGCTCGTGCGCAGAGCGCGAATAACGTCGGGCGTGGCGTCCTCCGCGGTCAAGCGGTTCGAATCCCAATTGTGCGCCGGGACGCTCAACGCCGGAATTTCCTCGATGGTGTGGTGGCTCTCGCCGCCGATCGTGTAGAGCGACGGCGCCTGCGCGAGCGTCTCGAACAGCAGTGTCGAGCCCGAGCGCGGCGGGCAGACGACGAACACCGGGCGATCGAATGTGAGCGCAGCCGCCGCCGGCTGGCCCCCGTTCTGTCGCCGCTCCGGGGCGACCCGCACTTCACCGACCGAGTCCGCCCGGCGGTCCGACAACGCCACATCGAGGATGTAGTGTTGCAGCGCCGTGACGAGATTCGAGCCGTTGCGCAGAAAGAGCCGTCTTGCGCCGGTTCTGTTCAATTCGTCCGCAAACGTCGATAGCGCATGCTCGTACTGGGCCTGTCCCTGTCCGGTCTCCCCATAAGTCGACCAGAGCGCGCGCCAAACATGAGTGAATTCGGCGATGGCGCGTTGCAACTCCATCGGCGCGGGCGTCTGCTCATCCAATTCAGCCAGAAGAAACTGGGTGTGCTCGCGCACTTCCCACGGCGTCATCACCCGCGGGTAGTTGGTGGATTCGAAACCGAGCTTGTCCACGGCTGACCCAAACGGCGCCACGGGCCGGGCTGCCCAGCCATCCTGATCGGGCCCGCCCGGGGCCCGGCCGTTCATCGCCAGCCGCCAAAACCCGTCGCCACCGACGGTGTCTACCACCAGGTGGACGCGGGATTGCGGCGCCTCGTTGGTGACGCGATGCACTCTCCAAGTATCGAATATCCAGCACTCTCCGGCCTTCATGTGCACGGCGGCGGCGCCGCAGTGGAAGGTCACCGTGGGCTGAGTGACGATCGGCACATGGATGCGCATGCGGTCGCGCCAGTAATAGTGCACGTCGACGTGCGGCGTGACGTCCGCGCCTGGAGAGAGGCGCATCAGGCGGGTGCGCCCGAGCGAGCAGCCGAGTGTGGTGAGCACGTCCGTCAGATAAGGGCTGGACCTCAGGTATTTGGTCGGCCGCATAGGCTTGTCGAACGCCTCGTTTTCGGGTTCGCCGGCGGCGGCGATGAGCGGCAGAAAATCATTGCCCTCGAACCGCTGCGGGTGCGGACGCCACGCGCTCTCTCCAAACGCGGCAACCTCCCCGGCGAGGAGATCGGCGTCAAATTGGACGGGTAGCTGAATAAAGGGGACTTGCAGCTTCATGGTCGGCTTGGGCGGAGCATTACCGGCGCTTCAGGGGCTTGTGCAACACTATGCTGCAATTGCGTGAACGGTCGCGGAGGCAAGAGCGCCGGTCAAGCGCGCGCCTGCACTTGCATAGCGGGCTTGCCGAACCGGCCGCCACAAATCCACAGTGCGCGCATGAGACTTGCCAACAAGCGCGCCATCGTGGCGGGCGCCGGTCAGACGCCGGGTGAGAGCATCGGCAACGGACGGGCTATTGCGACGCTGTTCGCGCGAGAGGGCGCCCAGGTGCTGTGCGTCGACAGGATCGCCGAGCGCGCGCAAGCGATCGCCGCCGAAATAGGCGCCGCTGCGTTTCAAGCCGACATCACCGACGTCTCGGCGTGCGCGGCCATGGTCGCGGAAGCCAAGGCGCGCTTCGGGGGCGTCGATATCCTGATCAACAATGTCGGCATCGGCGGGGGCGGCGACGGACCGGCGCACGTGGCGGATGAGGCTGCGTTCGACCGCATCATGGCCGTCAATCTCAAGGGTGCGTGGTTCACGATCAGAGCCGCGATTCCGGCCCTGCGTGAAAGCAAGGGCGCAATCGTCAACATCTCCGCGGTCGCCTGGAGCGCGGGCGCGACCATGTTCGCCTACGAGATTTCCAAGGCGGCGCCCAACCGGCTCACGCTTTCGGTCGCGCTCTCGAACGCCAAGCACGGGGTGCGCTGCAACGCCATCCTCCCAGGCCTCATGGATACGCCGATGGCGATCAATGCCGTGTCGGCCGCGACCGGCGTCGATAGGGAAACCTTGCGCGCAAAGCGGCATGCGCAAGTGCCGCTCAATGCCCGGATGGGCGACGCCTGGGACACTGCATATGCGGCGCTCTTCCTCGCTTCGGACGAGGCCAAGTTCATCACTGGAGCGCTTCTGCCGGTCGATGGCGGCATGTCGGCGCGCGTCGGCTGACATGGTCTGGTCGAAGACCTACGCCGGCGCCGAGGCGGTGCGCGTGAACAAGTGGCTGGCGCAGGAAGGCGTCTGCTCCCGCCGCGAGGCGGAGGCGCTCATCGCCAGCGGGAAAGTGCGTATCGACGGCGCGCGCATCGACGACCCAGGTCGCAAGATCGAACCCCGTCAGACCATCGAAGTCGAGAGCGATGGCGCCGGCTCGACGTTCACCGCGGTCGTCAACAAGCCGGTCGGCTATGTCTCGGCGCAACCGGAGAAGAACCAGATTCCGGCGGCGCGCCTGCTGACGAAGGCCAATCTGGTTGACGATAGTGGCGTCGATACGAGGTCCATGAGCCTTGCGCCGCTGGGGCGCTTGGATCAGGAGTCGCGCGGACTGCTGCTGCTTTCCGACGATGGCGTGCTGGCGAAGGCGCTGGTGGGCGAAGCATCCGGGCTCGACAAAGAATATCTGGTGCGCGTGAGCGGTCAGGTCACGGACAAGAAGCTGGCGCTGCTTCGTAGCGGGCTTGAACTCGATGGGCGCGCGTTGAAGCCCGCCAAGGTCACGACGGTCGAGCCGCAGCGCCTGCGATTCGTTCTCCATGAGGGCCGCAAGCGCCAAATTCGACGCATGTGCGACCTGGTCGGCCTTGAGGTCAGCGACCTGCTTCGGATTCGCATAGGGCCGCTCAGGCTGGGCAATCTGCGGGAAGGCAAGTGGCGACGGCTCAGCGAGGCGGAGCGAGCCACTCTGATACGCGCCTCGCGCGATTGATCCGGATCAACGCCCGCGCCGCCGGTCGCTTGCAGTCTTGCTGTCAGAGGTCCGCGATGGATTTTGCGAATTTGCATTGGTTCGTTTGGTTCACGGTCGGTGCGATGACGGTGTTCGGCGTCGTGCTGGGGCTGACGGCCCTCTTCACCGCAAGCAAATAAGCGCTCGATCTCGGCGCGCGACGGCTGGGCTGGGCGCAGCTAAGCCGCAGTTGCGATTTGACTAGCGCGCCCCATCTCAGCATGGCGGCGCTGGATGCGCCGTGCTAACTGGGCACTCACAGACAAAGGAGATCTTCCCATGGCGCTTCGCATTGGCGACAAGGCCCCCGACTTCGAAGCTGAGACCACGCAAGGCCGGATCAGGTTCCACGACTGGATCGGCAACAGCTATGCGATCCTGTTCTCACATCCGAAAGATTTCACGCCGGTCTGCAC
>JAFEDV010000151.1 GCA_018241475.1 Pseudomonadota bacterium
TACGACGCGGAGGGGCGCAATTTCGTCCGCACCATGTTGCGCCTCGCGCAGACGCGCGATGAGATCGGCGTCGTTGCGGACCAACTCGGTTGCCCCACGTTCGCCGAAGATCTGGCTGACGCGCTCATCGCCATCGCCAAGCGCACCCCCACCGCGGCCGGGCTCTATCATTGCGCTGGCGCCGGCGAGACGAGCTGGGCCGGCTTCGCCGAGGAAATCTTTCGGCTCGCCCGCGCGCGGGGAGGGCCGTCGGCGCGCGTCATCCCCATCGCTTCGAGCGCCTACCCGACGCCGGCGCCGCGCCCGGCGAATTCACGGTTGGATTGTGCCAAGCTCGCCGCCGATTACGGTGTGCGCATGCGGCCTTGGCAAGCGGCGCTGTCGGCATGCATCGACGCCATCGCCGCGGACGGCTGGAGAGTGGAATGAAGAGAATTGTGCTGGCCGGCGGTCTTGGGACCCGTCTGCATCCGATCACCCGCGCAATCTCGAAGCAGTTGGCGCCGGTCTATGACAAGCCGCTGATCTATTATCCGATCTCCACGCTGATGCTGGCGGGCATTCGCGAGATCATGGTGATCTCGACGCCGGACGACCTGCCGCATTTTCAGCGCCTGCTCGGCGACGGCGCGGCCTGGGGCGTTGCCTTCTCGTACGCGGCGCAGCCGACGCCAGCCGGAATCGCGCAAGCGTTCGTGATCGGCGAACCGTTTCTCTCCGGGTCGCCCGCCGCCTTGGTGCTGGGTGACAACATCTTCTACGGCCACGGCCTGATCGAGCAATTGGAACGTGCGGCGGCGCGGCGCGACGGCGCCACCGTGTTCGCCTATCAGGTGGTCGACCCCGAACGCTTCGGCGTTGTCGAGTTCAACGCCGACGGCCGTGCTTTGTCGATCGAGGAGAAGCCCGCGCGCCCGCGATCGAATTGGGCGGTGACCGGTCTCTATTTCTATGACGCGCATGTCGTCGAACGCGCACGCAGCCTGAAACCGTCGGCGCGCGGGGAACTCGAAATCACCGATCTCAATAAGCTGTATCTGGAAGAGGGCAGGCTCAGCGTGGAGCGACTGGGGCGCGGTTTTGCCTGGCTCGATACCGGGACGCCGGACTCGCTTCTGGAAGCCTCGGAGTTCGTGCGCACGCTGGAGAAGCGTCAGGGCCTGAAGGTCGCCTGCCCGGAGGAGGCCGCCTTCCGGCGCGGCTTCATCGATCGCGGTCAGTTGCGGCGGCTCGCCGAGGGTTTGGCGAAGTCGTCCTATGGCGCGTATCAGCAAAGAATAGCCGACGACCGTGGCTGATCTAACGCTGCAACTTGCCGTGCTGAGCTTTACCGTCAGCGATGAGGCCTTGGCATATCCAACACTA
>JAFEDV010000152.1 GCA_018241475.1 Pseudomonadota bacterium
CGCCATGTATGCCGATGATCCGCTCCCGCGCGTCGGCGAATTCGACGCCGCCGTGCTGCGGCACGCCGCGCGAGCACGCGTTACGCCTGATGTCGAGCGGCTGTGGCAGGTGGTCGACGCCGGGCAGCAGCGGCCCGTAGGGCCGGCGGTTGCGCATGATGCCGCCCACCGAGACGCCGCCGAAATTGACGCCATGGTAGCCGCGCTCGCGCCCGATCAGCCTGAACTTGGCGCCTTTGCCGCGGGCGCGGTGGTAGGCAAGGGCGATCTTCAGCGCGGTGTCGACGCTTTCCGAGCCCGAGTTCGTGAAGAAGACGCGGTCCAGCCCGTCCGGCAGAATGTCGGCGAGCCGGTTGGCGAACTCGAACGCAATCGGATGGCCAAGATTGAAGCTTGTTGCGTAATCAAGCTCCGTCGCGGCTTTCTGGATCGCTTGCACAATTCGTGGACGCGCGTGGCCGGCCGCGCAGCACCATAAGCCAGAAGTGCCGTCAAGAATCTGGCAGCCATCCGGTGCGTAATAGAACACGCCCTCGGCGCGCACGACCATGCGCGAGTCCGCCTTGAACGCCCGGTTGGGCGTAAACGGCATCCAATATGAATCGAGCGAGTTGGGGCGCAGCGTGTCAGGCATTCCCCACTTTCGGACGACCCATGAGGAATCTCAACACCCCATTCCCGGGGCGATGCGCAGCATCGAGCCCGGGACCTATAAACACACATGCTCTGCCAATGAGTTGTGTTTATGGGCCCCGGACTGCTCACTACGCTCGCATCCGGGGAAGGGTGACGAGATCACCAGGGCTGAATGCGCCAGCCGTGCGCGGCGTAGAGCGCGGACTGGTCGTTGTAGTGCGGGCTCGTCTCGTGGCTGCTCGCGCCCCACTGGCTGACGACGCGCACGGTCAGCGTGCGATCCGGCGCCCAATCCATGACCATCATCAGGCCGTCTCCGAAATTGGCGTTGAGGCGGCCATCCGGCTCACGCGCCCAGCGGATGCCGCGCAGCACGTCGTTGGCGCCATCCATCGGCAAATCGACATTGCCGTGCCGCAGCCTGAGCACCTCGCCCCATTCCGGATCGAGCCGATGGAAATGTTGCATCAGGTAAGACGCGGCAGCCCTTGCGGTGACGATCGGATCGGGCTGCGGCTGACGCATGCGCCGCGCCTCATAGAGCGGCTCGAACATAAGGTTCGCGAGCGCCGCGCCGCGATTGGCGCTGTCCGAACGTCGGTCCCAGGCGCGGAGCTGCGTCTGAATGCGCGCCAGTTCGTTGTCGTGCGAGGCATCCGCCGCGACGATCGTCCGGATCGCTTCCGCCATGCGTGAGCGCGCACTGTAAGTCACGTCGAATTTCGCCGCTTCCAGCTGCTGTTCGCTGATCGTGCGTTCAGGCGACAACAGCTCGACCGCGCGCAGGCCGCGATTGGTCAGGTAGGTCTCGATGAACGGCGCGGCGTCGGGATAGCTTGCCGGCCGCATGTCAGCGCTAGGGTCGGTCGCAGACCACGGCGCCCCATTGGCGCTATAGAGCCAGCCGCTGGGCGGATCGATCAGCGCCGGCGTGTTGGCGACGTACTCGTGCGGGTTCCACAAGGTCGCCGACGTATCGCCCGGCACACAGCCCGCCCAATCGGTTTGCACGCCGGGCCGGCGCGGCAGGATGGCGTTGTAAAGATAGGCAATCCGCCCGGTGCTGTCGCCGTAAACGAAGTTGAACGATGGGATCGCGCGCATCGCCATCGCTGCGCGCCATTGCTCGAAATTCTGCGCCCGGCCCATGCGATAGAATTGTTCGAGCGCCCGCAACTCGCCCGCGCCGGCGTAGCGCACGGCGACCCAGCCGTCAGCGGTCTGAAACGCTGGACCCTGTACGCTGAACCACAGCATTTTCGGGATCGGCACGACAGCGGGACCGATCTTCACATGCA
This sequence comes from Pseudomonadota bacterium, assembly GCA_018241475.1. Classification (GTDB taxonomy): domain Bacteria; phylum Pseudomonadota; class Alphaproteobacteria; order Caulobacterales; family Aquidulcibacteraceae; genus Vitreimonas. The sequence goes on from JAFEDV010000152.1 coordinate 1,935, forward strand.
GCCAGATCAATCGTCTTTCGAAGGATCGCCATTGCCCGTCAAAGAAATATTGGCCGCGATGCTGCGCGTCCGTGCGCAAGCGATAGAGATCCGCGAGATCCGGCAAGTTCACTGTCGCCGCCCAGCCAATCACGCCGTTCGTGCCCACCACCGGAAACGGCGCTCCCGGAAACAGGCCGCCATGCATGCGCCAGCCGCTGTCGCTCTCGACGCGCGCCTCGTACCAGGCCACCGGGCCGCTCCACGGCTGATGCGAGTTCAGGATGACGCGCGTGTGGTGGTCTGAACTTCGCGACGGTCCGACTGCGAAGGCATTCGAGCCCCAATCAATCGTTTCTGCTGTCGCCTGCTGCATCGCGCAGGGGTGGCCGTGCTCATCCGCCAAGCGGCCCAGCACGCCGTCGAAGCCCCAGAACAGCGGCAGCGTCAGCGCCGACCCCGCCGCTACATCGCGCCCTGTTACATTCTGCGCGCCGGGCAGCACTTCGCCCGGGTGCGTGCGCCCATAGGCGTTCAGTCCGTCGGCATAGCCGGTAAAGATGGCGCGGATTTCTGGCGAAAGGTCGCGCTCGTAGCCACGGTCGACCGCACCTTGCACGTCGAGCAGATTCCAAAGGAAGTCGGATTTGGCGCCTTCTTCGCCGAGATAGGCGCCAAGCCGTCCGCGTGCGGCGAGCACGACAAGCTGGATGGTGCGAAAATTGTCTTCCGCATGCGCCAGAGCGAGCCCGTAGGCTGTCTCGGCGTCGTCATGGCCGTGCACGGTCGGAACGCCGTAGTCGTCGCGCGTGATCGTGGGATGGTATGCGCGCGCCGGCGGTGCCGGCGCCGGCTCGCGCAGACAGCCGGCGAGCGCCAAGAGTGCAAGTGCCGTCGTCAACTGCCGCATAGGTCGACCCCGCCGTCGTCCTGTTCTTACAGTGCAGCCGCCGCGTCAGCGCAAGGGGACAGGGCTAGCAATTTTGGACGCCGCACAGCAAGAAGTGCGTCAAATCATGATCCGACTATGATTGGCATCTGCGCGGAGCCTGAGACCCCACCATGCGCCAACTTATGCGCTCGAAGCTGCACAACGCCCGCGTGACCGACGCGAACGTAGCCTACGTCGGCTCCATCGAAATCGACGAGGATTTGCTCGACGCCGTCGGCCTCTGGGTCGGCGAAAAGGTGCTGGTCGTCTCCAACACCACCGGCGCGCGGCTTGAGACCTATACAATCGCGGGCAAGCGCGGCAGCCGCATCATCTCGATGAACGGCGCCGCCGCTCACCGCATCAAAGCCGGCGAGCAGATTATCGTCATGGGCTTCGAGGTCTCGGATCGACCGGTGCGGCCGCGCATCGTGCTGCTCGACGACGAGAACAACATTGTTCGCCGTCTCGACGCCGAAGCGAACGACGGAATCTAAAGCTTTCGCGCGAAGACATGCGAGATCAGTTCGAACGATTGCCCCTCGAAGAAGGCGTGCGCCGCGTGATTGCGCTTGCCACTTTCGAGCATAAGCCAGCGCATGCCCTTCGCACGCGCCTCCAGCACGATGGCCCGCACAAGCGAGGCGCCCACGCCGCTCTTTCGGTTCGCTGGTTCGACCGCCAAATCCTCGATCGTAGCGAATGGCGCTTCCGCCGACTCCTGGCTCCAATGCACGATCGACGCGCCGACTAGTTCATGAGCCTCATTGCGAGCAAGGACCACGCCGCGCGCGCTGTCAATGTTACGCATCGACTCGATAAAGCGCATCTCAAGGTCGGATCGCCAGGTCATGCCATCGAGGCTTAGCGCCGTCTGGATTTCTCCGTGCGAGATGTAGCTCGGGTCGTTTGAAATGACGCGCGCGAAAAACTTCGCCGTTTGCTCAAGCTCGGCCGGGTCGCGCGTCCATTCGATTGAAACAGGCGCGTTCACACTCGCGGCTCATCAAAATGAAATTGTCGCTTCTCTTCGTCGAGTTTGCGAAGCCAGTTCCGGATGACTTGACAATGTGTAAGGTTCGCAACGTGGCCGAAGAAGCGATGTTTCCGCTCGTCGATGTCTTCCTCGGGGTTGAATTCCGAGACGAACCCATTGAACACCGCACGCAGATCGGGGGTGTAGTTCTGTCGTAACTCGGGCCAATGGTCGCGAAATCCCCACTGAACCAGCGTATCGTAGAACCAAATCACCCAACTTCCGAAAACCTCGGGCTCGATAATCCTCTTGTTGCGGAAGCGGGTCGCCATTTCGAACAGGTTGAGAGTCTGTTCGTAGAACTTCCTGGTGATGAGACGCTGTCTTTCATATTCCTCGAATTGCCGCCTGGTCCGATCATCTTGTAGCTCGGCTCTATCGGATTCGACGCGTCGAAAATCACGTTTGGCGAATTCCTTCATGGACCCAAATCGCGCCTGCAGCGCGCCAAAGTTTTCTGCAGTCTTCCCGCCATCAGGGTCCGTCGCATCCGCGAACTTGCGCTCGTCGATTTCAATGTCTTGGAACTTCTCGAGCACCCTCGCGTGCTCGGCTTCAAACTTGAACAGCTCAATGGAGCTGGTCTCCAATCCTTGATAGAGGTCGATCTTCTGGACTGCCAGCGCACGCCGGCTTTGTGCTACGAACGAAATCACAGCAAAAAGGATGCCGGAAAAGGTGAGAAAATCTGCAAGATGTGCAAATACAAATGCACTGAAAGGCCCCATCTCAGCCCCCATGAGCCCGCGCCAGTGATAAACCGTATCCTCGATGCCGCGGCTTTGAAAGAGTGGAGCGTCGCCTCCTTTGAAGATTGTGAGCCTGTTTCATGAGCGACGGCAACCGTCCTGTTCTGGGCGTCATCGCATGCAATCGCGAGATCGACGCCCAGGCCGCGCAAGCGGTGATGACGCGTTATCTGGTCTCCGCGCTCAAGTACGCGGATGCGGCGGCGTTGCTCATACCGGCGATGCCGGAGCTGATGCATGCAAAGGAGGTCGCACCGCGCCTCGATGGCATCCTGCTCACCGGCACGCCCTCGAATCTCGACCCTAAGCGCTATGGCGAATTGGTCGACGATGCGCCCGGGCCATTCGACCCCGCGCGCGACGAAATGACCGCACATCTGATCGAGGCCATGCTCGACCTCGGCAAACCCGTGTTCGGCATTTGCCGCGGCTTCCAGGAGCTCAACGTGGCGTTCGGCGGCACCTTGCGCCGCGACATGGCCGAACATCCAGAACTCATTCCGCATCATGCGCCGAGCCATCACAGCTTTGACCAGTATTTCGAGCACGTGCATCCGGTGCAGCTGACGCGTGGCGGCATTCTTGAACGCGCCTACCGGCAAGATCAGCTCGACGTCGTCAGCGTCCACTATCAAGGCGTCGACAAACTTGGGAGGGGCCTTAGCGTCGAAGCCACCGCGCCCGACGGCGTTGTCGAAGCCATCTCCGCCAGCGTCAACGGCGGCCAAGTGCTCGCGGTGCAGTGGCACCCGGAATGGCGCGCTCACGAGAATCCGCAGAGCCAAAAGTTCTTCGAACTCCTCGGCCGCGCGCTTCGCCGCGAGCCGCTCGTTCGGACTTGATCGCAACCTCGCAGGTTTGCTCGGCGCCGAGCTGCAGCTCGTTTCTTCAAGTTCGTCGGGATCCGAAGCCAACGACGCCGTGATGCGGAGGGCGCGCCATTGCCGCGACACGGATAGTGTCAATATCCGGCCTTAGCGCGACATCCGGATCGGCTGTCGCCTGCGCCTCATCGGCGCACTCGCCCGTTACCGTGAGCAGATAGATGCTCGACGGAATCCTGAGCGACCCGTCGCGCTCGCTCTGGAGGAACTTCTGCGCCGGAAAAACCCTGCCACGAGTAACCCCATTGAGGTCGGGGATCAGGCGCTCCATCTCGCCAAGCCGCGTTCTTTGATCCAATCGGCGAAACTCCTGTCCATGACGCACCAATTCACTCGCGCATCACTGCGTGCTCAGCGCCATTCTGACGCGGACGGCGATATTGGGGCACGTGCAAACGAACGCGGACCGAAAGGCGCAGACCGCCCTTGAAAAGCCGCCCAAACCCCATTCCTCCGCCCTCGAAGAAGGGCCGGGGAGCGCATCAGTCGCCTGATGCGAGCACCATGGTTGACGGTATGGATTGAAGTCACGCCAAGCCGCCACGCCGACAAATGTCGTGGCGTGCGGAAAATTGCTGCCTTTTCGTCCCTGGGTCGTTTACGGTCACGTCGATGCCCGAGAATGCGGTCTTTGCGGACGAAGGTCTAAACGTCGCGGTTTACGCCGAATTGCGTCAGCGGCTGGTTACTGGGCGCATGGCCCCGGGGCACGAATTGTCGACGCGCAGTCTCGCCAGCGAACTCGGCGTCAGCCAAACGCCCGTGCGCGATGCGCTGTCGCGCCTGGCCGCGGACGGCGCCGTCGCCATTCGTTCGAAGCGCCGCGTGCAAGTCCCTGGAATGTCGCCCGAGCGCTTTGAGGACCTTCTGCGTTGCCGGCTGCTGCTCGAACCCGAAGCGGCTGCGCTCGCGCTCCCGCACATCGACGCGGCACGGCTGCAGACATTGCGCGAGATCGACGCCACACTCGATCTCGCCATCGCCGCCAACGACGGCGACGCCTACATGCGCCACAACCATGCCTTCCATTTCACGCTCTACAGCGCGCAGCCCGGGCAGGCGATGACGCAGCTCATTGAGACGCTCTGGCTGCAATTCGGCCCATTCATGCGCGTCGTCTTCGAGCGGCTCAGCGAAGCGCCGCTCAACGACCGTCACCAAGCCGCGATCGACGCCGTCGCCGCCAAGGACGCGAAGGCGTTGCGCGAGGCTATCGCTGCCGATATCGCCGAAGGCATGGGCCTCATCGGCAAGTCGATGCTGACGACGGTTCGCGCCGTTTAGGGGCTGGCGTTTAGGACTGGATCGAAGCGGCGCGTCGGCCTATGTGCTCAGGCACGCGCAGCCCGGATTGATTTGTGCACAGACCGACTTTCGTTCCCGTTCCGCCATTCGATCTCGTCGTTTTCGGGGCGACCGGCGATCTTTCCCAGCGCAAGCTCTTCCCGTCGCTGCTCCACCGCTTCCTCGACGGCCAGATTCCACCGAACGCCCGCATCATCGGGGCGGCGCGCACGTCTATGGACACCGATGCGTTCCGCCAGATCGTCCACGACAACCAGGCAAAGTTCGCGCCGGGCGTTTGCATCGACGAAGCCAAGTGCTCCGAGTTCCTGAAGCACGTTCACTATGTCACGCTGGATGTCATGGCGCCCGCTTCGCAGTGGGCCGCCCTTAAGCAGGCGCTCGCGGACGGCGCCGGCAACGCGCGCATTTTCTACCTCGCGACCGCGCCCAATCTCTTCGTGCCGATCGCCCAGCGCCTCGGAGAGGCGAAGCTCGCGAGCCCCACGTCGCGCATCGTCCTAGAAAAGCCGATCGGGCGCGACCTCGCGTCCGCTCGCGAGATCAACGATGGCGTCGGCGCCGTCTTCGACGAGCAGCGCATTTTCAGGATCGACCACTATCTCGGAAAGGAGACGGTTCAGAACCTCTTGGTTCTGCGCTTTTCGAACATGCTGGTGGAACCGATCTGGTCGCGCCAGACCATTGATCACGTGCAGATCACCGTGGCCGAGGAGATCGGCGTTGAAGGTCGCGCCGACTATTACGACAAATCCGGCGCGCTTCGCGACATGGTGCAGAACCACATCATGCAGCTGCTTTGCCTGACGGCTCTGGAAGCGCCGAACTCCATGGACGCCGATGCGATCCGCACCGAGAAGATCAAGGTGCTCTCCGCGCTGAGGCATTTCGATGCACGCGATGTGGCGGCGAAGACTGTGCGGGGTCAGTATCGAGCCGGACTCGTCGGCGGCAAGCCGGCGCCAAGCTACGCGGAGGAAATCGGCAGGGCGTC
>JAFEDV010000153.1 GCA_018241475.1 Pseudomonadota bacterium
CTATCGCCGACGCCGATCAACTCGCCCCATTGGCGTTGGTCTTGGGAGCGGCGCGATATTGGAGTACGACCTGGAGAGCGCGCAACTGAGGCGGCTGCTCCAAAGAGGACCAAGCCGGGAGGGTTCCATGCGCTTACTCGTCATCCTGCTCATCGGCGGATTTCTGGGCTGGATCGCCGGCAGTCTTTATCCGGCGCCGCACGCTTGGCTCGAGGCGCTGCATCTGGACGCCATCGAGCAGCGCTTGAACAATAACGCCGCGCCGGCGACGTCTGCCGGCACCACGACCGCCACGACCGCCACGACCACGGCGGCGTCCGCGGCGGCCGCTGGCGCTGCGCCGCCTGCCGCACAAGCGGCGTCGCATTCTGCGTCTAGAGGCCCGGTCGATCAGCAAACGCTGAATCAATATCGCGCCTGGATCAGCCAGGCGCGCGCGCAGTATCCGTACGCAGACAGCGAAGAGCGGATGTATGCGGTGATGATGTGCGAATCGAGAGGCCAAGCCGGGCTGGTGAATTCGACCGGCCCCTATTCAGGTCTGTTTCAATACAGTTCGGCCGCCTGGAACGGCGCCTGGAACACCTATCGCGCCCAAAGCGTGCTCGATCCCCGAGCGCAGATTTTCGCGACCGCGCTCGCGTGGCAAAGGCACATGCAGGGACAATGGGGCTGCTACCGAACCGCTCACTAAATCGGATCGCCGGCTTCCTGATGTGATTTGCGCGGCTTGCCGGATCAGGTCTTGGCGCGCCCGCGCCCGCCCTTCTCGACGAAGTCGCGCAGCATCTGCGAGGGGCGGAACGTCACCACGCGGCGCGGCGTGATCGGCACTTCCTGGCCGGTCTTCGGATTGCGTCCGATGCGCTGGCGCTTGGTGCGGACGTTGAAATTGCCGAAGCGCGAAAGCTTCACCGTATCGCCCTCGACCAGCGCATCCTGGATCATGTCGAGCATGCGCGTGAGCAGGCGGTTGGCGTCGGCGCGCTGCATGTTGGCGCGGTTGGCCAAGGCCTCGACCAGATCGGCGCGTGTGACTGTCTTCGGCACCGGAGCCCCCTCCGTCGCGCCCGCGGGCGCGCTCCTCCAGAAACGCTAGGCGTCTCCGGGACTTAGGTCAAATATTTCAATGTTTTCACATTCGTACGAGGGCTGCGCCCCATGTGAGGCCCCCGCCCAGCGCCTCCATGAGCACCAGATCGCCCCGCTTGATGCGCCCGTCGCGCACCGCGGCGTCGAGCGCCAGCGGAACCGACGCCGCCGAGGTGTTGCCATGCACGGCGACGGTGGAGACGACTTTCGCCGGGTCGATGCTCAATTTGCGGGCGACGCCATCGAGAATGCGCTGATTGGCCTGGTGCGGGACGAACCAGTCGACCGCGTCGAGCGCCACGCCTGCGCGCGCGCACGCTTCGAGCATGGCGCCCGAGATGTGCTCCACGGCCTGGCGAAACACCGCATTGCCGGCCATGCGCACCTTGCCGGTCGTCTGCGTTTGCGACGGCCCGCCATCGACATAGAGCAGATCGTGCATGCGCCCGTCAGTGCGGATGAAGCTGGAGAGCAAGCCGCGTTCGCTGTCATCCGCCGCTTCCAGCACGACTGCGCCGGCGCCGTCGCCAAACAGCACGCAGGTGGCGCGGTCGCTCCAGTCGACAATGCGTGAGAACGTCTCGGCGCCGATCACCAGCGCGGTCTTGGCCTGCCCGGCGCGCAGAAAATTGTCGGCCGTCGCCAGTGCGAAGATGAAGCCCGAGCACACCGCCTGCAGATCGAACGCGGCGCCGGGCGGGACGCCCAGCTCCGCCTGCACGCGCGCGGCGGTCGCCGGGAAGGTGAGGTCCGGCGTGGTGGTCGCAAC
>JAFEDV010000154.1 GCA_018241475.1 Pseudomonadota bacterium
AGAGCGGGGCGCGCAAGAAGCTTTGCGCAGGAAAAGGTAGTTTGGGGTTTTGCCGCTTGCGCGCCCCACGTGATTTGTTTTGGCGACCGGCGGAAACTCAGGGGCGTTGCTACCGAACCGCAGCGGGCCATGCGTTTGGGCAGACGGGACGTCGCTGCTTCGATAATTGAAGCAGCTCGGTTGAAGATCGGCGCTTGCTCTTCGCTGAACCGGATTGCCTCCGGACCGATCCCCGCGACGCTGGGGTTGCCGCGCGCTCTTGGCGCCTAATCTCCGTTCCCGATCGATGTGCAGTGTGCGCCAACGGGCGCAAGTGAGTAGTCAATAGTCAATAGTGAGTAGGATTGAGCCCTATTCGCTATTCGCCACTCGCCATTCGCCTTCACACACTGGACCTTTCGAGTTTCTTTGTTCTCCTCGAAACTGCGGTTTCCTTCCTCGCGGATCTCCGCCGCATCACATTCAAACCACATCCCTTGAACTGATTGGCTGTTGGATCCGTCAGCCTCCCGACAAGAGACCAGGCCAGTGTAAGCGCGCCTCCAATCGGTCGGATTGCCAAACGCGCTTTCGTTGATGGCAAAGGGATTTTCGGCCGAAAAGTGTGGGATAGGCCCCCGCGCAACCCGCGTATTTCGTGGATATGCGTGTTGTCTGTCCTCGCTCGCGAACCGCGGAATGACGAACACCAAGGGCTCGCAGGTGGCGACAAGCTATTAACCAAACCGTCCCACGATGCGGGGATCAAAACTTGTTGCGATATCGATGTGACTAAGCGTTTCGTTGCGCGTACGGGACGAGGGTTACCCTATCTGGGGTTGCCCTATCTCGGCGCAGCGTTCGCCGCACCTTTTGTCCTTGCCGCGTCAGCGCTGGCTGACACGCCGACCCAATCCGCTACGGACCACGGCGCCGATCAACCGGAAATCATCGTCACCGCGACACGGCGCGAGCAGCCGCTGTCCAATGTCGCCGCCAGCGACAGCGCCTACACCGGCGCTCAGATGGACTTGCTTGGCGTAAAGTCCGCCGCCGAACTTTCGCGCTACACCCCGGGCGTCGGCTTCGACTATCTCACCCACAACCTGAATATCCGGGGCGTCGGGTCGACGGCGGGCGCAGGCACGACCGGCATCTATATCGACGACACGCCGATCCAGATGCGCGCGCTCGATTTCAATCCCAACAACACGCTGCCTGCGGTGTTCGATTTGGCGCGCGTCGAGGTGCTGCGTGGGCCGCAGGGGACGCTCTTTGGCGCCGGCGCCGAGGGCGGGGCGATCCGCTACATCACCAATCAGCCAAGTCTCAACGAGTTCAGCGCGCTCGCGCATGCGGAAACCGCCTTCACCCAAGATGGCGCGCCCAGTTATGAGGTGGGCGCCGCCATCGGCGGTCCGATTCAGGCGGGCGCGTTGGGCTTTCGCGTCAGCGGCTGGATTCGCCACGACGGCGGCTGGATCGATCAAATCGATTCCGCGACCGGCGCCATGCTCAATCGCAACGCCAACGCGATGCAGACCGAAGTTTGGCGCGCCGCGCTCGCGTGGGCGCCGACTTCGCGGCTTACGCTCACACCGTCGATCACGTTCCAAAGCCGAGACCAGCGCTTCTACGATCAGTACTGGATCGGGCTCTCAAATCCCCGCGGCGGCGACTTCAGCAACGGCGACCCCGGAGCGATGGCCGATCGCGACAAGTTCCTGCTGCCGACGCTGACGATCCGATACGATTTCGACGACG
>JAFEDV010000155.1 GCA_018241475.1 Pseudomonadota bacterium
CGCGTTTGTGGCGCGCGTGCTCTGGCGGCTGGGGTTCGCCGCTCTCTAAGGCGGCGGCGAGCCTTATCAGCGCGTTTTGGAGATCGTCAAGCAAGGCAGGCCATGGCGCGTCCGGGGCGGCTTGTCGCGCGACCAGAACGTAGTCGACTCCGAGCAGTCCATGCTTCGGCAGGAGTTCCCGCGCCGCTTCGCGAAGTCGGCGCCGCGCCCGGTTGCGCGCCACGGCGCCGCCGATCTTTCTCGTCGCCGTCAGTCCGAGCCCAATCGGTCCGCCCTCAGCCCTGCGCATCGCCTCCACCCGCAGCGTCGCGCGGACCGCGCGCGGACCTCCGCGCACAGCCAGAAACTGGGCGCGCGTGCGCAGCCGCTCGATGACAGGGGCGGTCATTAGGAAGCCATTAGTGGGGTGGGGGAATAGGGCAATAGAGGGAGCTTGAATGCGAAAGGCGGCCCTATCGGCTTGCTTCCGTACCCCGGTATTCCTTCAAGCAGACAGCTTCTTGCGGCCCTTGGCGCGGCGGCGCGACAGGACCTTCCTGCCCCCTGCGGTGGCCATGCGGGCGCGGAAACCGTGCCGGCGCTTCCGCACAAGGCGGCTCGGCTGATAGGTCCGCTTGGTGCTCACGACTGGCCTCGGGCTTCTATTGGGGCTGGAAAAGAGGCGCGGCCTTAGCGCACCGGAGCCGAACGCGTCAAGCTGGGCGGGGAACGCCGCCAGGGAGGACCCGCGACGCTCGGGAACCCAGCTGCGTGCGCTTACGCCGTGCCCGGGGAGCACTCCTACTCTACCGCATACCCCATTTGGGGGATAGGACAAGCGCGTCTTGGGCAACTTTGCCGCCGCATCTTGACCCGCCGCTCATCGCGCCAAGTTTGGGTTGTTCCGCCCAGCCACGCGAGAGCATCGCGGCGACAAGGCGATGCGGTTCGGTTTACCCATGAGCCGCGCATGACACTCACACCGCCTCCAGCACGACGCGTTGGCCTCTGGGGCGCTTTCCGTAACTTCACCGACGGCTTGGCCGGTCGCCTGCTGGCGCTGACCGCGGTGATCGTGCTGGCGATCGAAATCTGCGTCTTCGTGCCAGCCCTGGCCCGTTATCACGAGGACTGGCTCCGCGAGCGCATCAATCTCGCTCAGATCGCCGCGCTGGCGCTCGAACCTGGCAACGACATTGCCGACGCTCTGGAAGATCAGCTGCTGACCAATGCCGAGGTGCAGCACGTGGCGCTACAGCGCGAGGGCGAGCGCGTGCTCCTCCTGGGCGATCCCAATGCCGGTCCGCCCGCGACTCCGCCGGTCACCTACGACTACACCAACGCCACCTCGTGGCAGCGTTTCTCATGGGCCTACCAGACCTTCTTCGCACCGCCCGGCCGCATCCTGCGCGTGCTGGCCAAGCCACGCTTCGAAACCGGCGAGTGCATCGAAGTGGTGCTGCGCGAGGCAGCGTTGAAGCGCGCGATGGAAATCTATGCCTGGAACTTTCTTTGGGCGTCGACGCTCATCCTCGCGGCGGCGGCAGCGCTCATTTACGGCATGCTCACCGTCGGCTTTGTGCGTCCGATGGGCGAACTCACCGAAGCCATCGAGCGATTCCGCGACCGGCCGGAAGACGTTTCGATCGCCTTTCCGCGCAGCCGCGGCGTCGATGAAATAGGCCGCGCCCAGCGAGCCGCCGCCGACATGGCCGAACAGGTGCGCAACTCAATGCGGCAAAAGGATCGCTTGGCGGCGCTCGGCGCCGCCGTCGCGCGCATCGGCCATGATTTGCGCAACATGCTCTCGACGGCGCAATTGGTGGCGGATCATCTGAGCAAGTCCGAGGATCCCGACGTTCAACGCCAGGCCCAGCGGCTGGAACGCACCATCGCGCGCGCCTCGGGCTTGGCCACGGGTACGCTGAAATACGGTCGCGCCGACGAGAAAGCCCCGGAGCTGCAACGCGTCGAGGTTGCGCCGGCGATTGCCGACGCCGCAGAGGACGGTCTCGTGGGCTTCGACGACATCAGCTATCGCCCGCAAATCGAGTCGGGCCTGGCTTGCGCGGCGGATCCGGAACATCTGCACCGGATCGTCACCAATCTGATCCGCAACGCCGCGCAGGCAATGCATCAAAAGTCAATTAGGCCGAAGGAGGTCATCGTCCGCGCCGCCCGCTTCGACACGCGTTGCGAGATCGAGGTGATGGATCATGGCCCCGGCGTGCGCGAGAACTTGCGCGATCGCCTGTTCGAGCCGTTCATCTCGGCGGCGCCCGAGGCCGGCGGCACCGGATTGGGCCTTGCCATCGCGCGCGAACTCACGCGCGCGATGGGCGGCGAACTTGAATTGACGCGAACCGGCGCGGAAGGCTCGACCTTCAAGATCACCTTGCCGGCGGCGTAGCCGTCTCGCCCGGGGCGATGCGCGCCACCGTGCCTTCGCGGCGTGGATCGGCGCCCCCGACCAGTCCCTGCGGTGTGGCGCGGATCGCCTGGATGCCGCTGACTTCGCCGAGTGTGAGTTCGCGCGTTGTCCAGCCGCGCGCATGCAGCGCCTCGACAATCCCCGCCGGCATGCGGCTCGACTCGATGACCGCCGGCGCATCGCGGGCGATCACATTGCCCTGATCGATCGCATCCTGCACCGGCATGTTCCAGTCGAGCATCGCGACGATCGGGCGCGCGACATAATCGATGATCGACGAGCCGCCGGGTGATCCGATCGCCAGAACTAGGCGCCCGTCGCGGTCGGTGACGATCGCCGGCGACATCGAGGAACGCGGCGCCTTGTGCGGCTCGACGGCATTGGCGACCGGCCGGCCATTGAGGGTCGGTGAGAAGGAGAAGTCGGTGAGCTGATTGTTGAGCACGAAGCCGCGCACCATACGCTGCGAACCGTAGAGGCTTTCGACGGTGTTGGTCATCGAAACGGCGTCGCCCCATTGATCGACGATGACCACGTGCGAAGTGCCCGGATCGTCGCTCGTGTCGCGGCCCCAATGTTCGAAGATTTCGCGTTGGCCGGCAGGGACGCCTGGCGAAACCTGCGCAGGCGCGCGCCCAACATCGATCAGCCGCGCGCGCTGATCGAGATATTGCGGCGAGATCAATTGCTGAGTCGGCATCGGCGCAAACTGGTCGTCGGCCATGTAATGATCTCGGTCGGCATAGGCGAGGCGGCTCGCCCACAGCAACGCGGACCAGTCGTCGGCGTTGGTCGGCCCGCCGGGATGCGGTCGCGCGCGCTGATAGAGCCCCAGAATGGCGATTACGGCGTTGCCCGAACTGGGCGGACCGGCCGTGCAAACGCGATAAACGCGAAAGGCGCCGCAGATCGCCGCGATGCGGCGCGGTTGCGCCCATTGCAGATCGCTGAGCTGGAGCGTGCCCGGAAACGGGTCGCGTTGCGCGGCGGCGACGATGTCTTCGGCGATCGGCCCCTGGGTGAGCGCGCTAGGCCCTTGGCGTGCAATGGCGCGCAAGGTTGCGGCGTAAGCGGGATTGCGCAGCACGTGACCGACGGGCCAGGGATTGCCTCGGCGATCGAAGAAGTACGCGCGCGCGTTTCGATCCTGCTTCAGGCGTTCGTTCTGTCCGGCGTACGTGACGAGCGCGTTGAAGCGCGGCGAGATCTCAAAGCCGCGCGTGGCCAGTTGGATTGCCGGCTCGAACAAGCGCGCCCACGGCAAGCGGCCATGATCTTCATGCGCCATTTTCAACATAGCCACCGATAGGGGCGTGCCTATGGAGCGGCCGCTGGTGTGCGCGTCGAGGAAATTCATCGGACGGCCATTGGCGTCGAGGAACATCGTCGCCGTCGCGCCGGCAGGGGCGCGTTCGCGTCCGTCATAGGCGCCGATGTCGTGGGTCTGGCCGTTGTAGAAGACCAAGAAGCCGCCGCCGCCGACGCCGGACGATTGCGGCTCGACGAGGCCAAGCACAGCTTCTGCGGCGATCGCTGCATCGACGGCGCTGCCGCCCTCCCGCAAGATCTGGGCGGCCGCATCCGTGGCGTAGTGATTGGCGGTGGCCGCCATCGCTTCGCCTGGCGGTGACGGCGCGAGGGCGGCGGGCGGCTCGGCCGCCGCGGTGATGGCGGCGTCGGCGCAGGCGCAGAGCGCGATGGCGATGAGCGGGGCGATGAAGCGCGCCCACGGTCCTTGCTTGTCAAACATGGGGTTTCGTTCCACCACGGCGCGGCCGATCTGGCAAACGCGGACTCCCCATGGCGCGACCGGGACCCCTCAATTCCATCTGCGACGTCGCCGGTATTCGCGTCGGCTGTGCGCAAGACGAGGCCGTGCGGACGGGCGTGACGGTGATTGTTCCGGAAAATCGCGCGGTGTGCGCGGTTGACGTGCGCGGCGGCGGACCGGGAACCCGTGAAACTGACGCACTTCAGCCGGAGAATTTGGTCGATGCGGTTGACGCGGTCGTGCTCTCGGGTGGATCGATGTACGGGCTCGCTGCTGCAGACGGCGTCGCTGCGTGGCTGGGCGCGCGCGGGCGCGGCTATGTCGTGTCGGCAAATCCCGATGTGCCGCGCTCGCCGATCGTTCCTGCGGCAATCCTGTTCGATCTTTCGAATGGTGGCGACAAGGGGTGGGGCGCGGCGCCGCCCTATCGCGCGCTCGGCATGGCGGCGATGGATCTTGCAGGACGTGACGTTGCGCTTGGAAATTTCGGCGCAGGGCTCGGTGCGCAAGCGGGCGCTCTGAAGGGCGGGCAAGGAAGCGCGAGCGTCGTCACGTCCGATGGGATCACGATCGGCGCCATGGTTTGCGTGAATGCGCTGGGTTCCGTGACGATGCCGGGGTCGCGCGCGTTCTGGGCCTGGCCCTTCGAGGTCGACGGCGAGTTCGGCGGCGTGCGGCCCGACGCCAATGCGCAGGTCGACGCAGAAGATTGGAGCGGCGCCAAGGTCAATCCCGCGCCGCGCGCCAACACCACCATCGCCTGCATCGCGCTTGACGCCGATCTCACGCCCGCCGAGGCCAAGCGCGTCGCGCAGATGGCGAGCGCTGGCGTTGCGCGGGCCATTCGTCCGGTGTTCTCACCGTTCGACGGCGATGTCGTATTCGCGCTCGCCACCGGCGCACGGCCGACCCCCGCGCCGCGCGCGCTCGCCATCGCCCGGTTTGGCGCCGTCGCCGCTGATTGTCTCGCCCGCGCTATCGCGCGCGGCGTCTATGCGGCGGCGTCGATCGGCGGCGCGCCCGCGTGGCGCGATCTCAAGTGAAGATCGTCCGCATGCGCGTCACCGGTCTTGTGCAAGGCGTCGGCTACCGCGCCTTCGTCGATCGCGAAGCGCGACGGCGTGGGCTCGAGGGCTGGGTGCGCAATCGCGGCGACCGCAGCGTCGAGGCGGTTCTGGCCGGCCCAGCCGATGTCGTAGCCGACATGATCGCCGTTTGCCGCCGCGGCTCGTCCGGATCGCATGTGGATGACGTTGACGTCGTCGCAGCGGACGCCTGCGCGCTCGAAGTGGGGCGCGCCGGGCGGTTCTCGGGGTCGCCGACGCTCTGCCGCCGCCGGCCGCCTTGCCTGCGCCGTCATGGCCCGCCATGCACCGCCCCCTCGCGCCCGTAGCTCAGCTGGATAGAGCACCAGACTACGAATCTGGGGGTCGGGAGTTCGAATCACTCCGGGCGCGCCATTCTGTCAATTGCCTTCGTTGCTAGC
>JAFEDV010000156.1 GCA_018241475.1 Pseudomonadota bacterium
CAAGGCCGAACACGATGTGCTGAACTAGGCCGGCGGCATCGCAGTGGGGCAAGTCTCCGCGCGAATGCCAACCGCGATGGAGCTTGCCGCCAGCAACCGCCGGCGGGGACGCCGGCGGTCCAAGGGGCCGGTGTTGCCGTAGCGCATCGGGGCTTTCAGAAGTGGCCACGCAGATCAGATGCTGCGATGTTTGACTTTACGCAAGCGTCGAACCGGCGTATCAGCGCCGTCCTTCGCATTGGAGCAGCGGACTCATGGTCGCCACCCCGTCATAAATCGCGGCGTTCGCACACGGACGTCGCCGAGCGGATAGCAAGCTCTCGCGCTGCCTTCGCTCAACTCGGGCCGCCGCCTTCCAGGCGGCATTGCTCCGAATATCCGTGTCGCCGAGCCGTGGTGGTGGTCAGACCTTATTCCGCTTCCAGCTTCTCGTTCCCATTTCTGGTTTCAACGCAACGGCGCCTGGGCGCCCGCGCAAGTTTGGTGCTTCCCCATGAGCGATTCATCGAGCGATGCTCAGGATTTTGACGATAACGACGAAACCCGCCCTCTGAAGGCGTCGGCGCGAGACATCTTCGCCTATGTTCTGACGCGCTGGATGTCGCAGCCGCACTATCTGTTTGCGTTCATCGCGCTCTATCTGATCGCGGTGAGTTGCGATCTCGCCTTGCCGGTGGTCTCCGGCGCCATGGTGCAGGCTTTGACCGCCGGACCGGGCGCGGCGCACGCCGCCGTCTGGTCGACCTTCTTCGCCTTCGCGGCGGTGGCGTTCGGCTTCTATTTCTTCCGCAACACCTCGGTGCGGTTCTGGATTCCGCTCGCCGCGCGCAACATGCGCAACATCGTCGACGATGGTTTCAAGGACGTGCAGCGCTTCAGCGCCGACTGGCACGCCGACAATTTCGCGGGCGCCACCGTGCGGCGCGTGTCGCGCGCCATGAATGCATACGACACGATCTCCGACACCATCGTGTGGTCGATCTTGCCGGCCTCGATCGTGCTCTCGGGCATCACCATCATGACGGCTTTGCGCTGGCCGATGATCGGGGCCTTCGTGGGCGCATCGATCCTGGTCCTGCTGGCGATCAATTGGTGGACCTGGGTCTATTATCTCAAGAAGGACTTCTCGGTCACCAACGTAGCGGATACGCGCATCGGCGCCGCACTTGCCGACGCCGTCGGCGCCAATGCCAGCGTCAAGGCCTTCGGTGCGGAGCAGCGCGAAGAGAAGCGCCTCTTCGACATCGCCGAGGACTGGCGCGGCAAGGCGCTCCGGCTCTGGTACAAGGCCACCAATTCCTGGATCTGGCAGAACCTGACGCTGTTCGCGCTGCAGGCGGGGCTGCTTGGCCTCGTCGTGCGCGAATGGATGGCCGGCCGCGCCAGCCCGGGCGATGCCGCCTTCGCCATCACCTCGTTTTTCCTCATGTCGGGCTATCTGCGCACGTTGGGTGAAAGCATCCGAACCCTGCAGAAGGGCCTCGCCGACATTTCAGACGTCGTCGCGTATGC
Source organism: Pseudomonadota bacterium (assembly GCA_018241475.1). Taxonomy (GTDB): domain Bacteria; phylum Pseudomonadota; class Alphaproteobacteria; order Caulobacterales; family Aquidulcibacteraceae; genus Vitreimonas. The sequence goes on from JAFEDV010000156.1 coordinate 1,513, forward strand.
GAAGCAAGCGGCTGACATCGTCGATGACGCCAATGCGCCAGCGTTCAAACCTGG
>JAFEDV010000157.1 GCA_018241475.1 Pseudomonadota bacterium
GAACGTCCACTCGCGCTCCGGCTGGCAGCCGAATGAGGTGCGTTCCGGCGACGCGGCGGTCAGCACGACCGTGTTGTCGTCAGCGAGCGGAGCAATGAACGCCCCGGAGAAGCACGCCGACACGATGACGATGCGGTTGACGATGCCCGCCTGGGTGAAGAGGTCGCGGAGATTGACTGGACGGAGCGAGCCGATCACCTGGCCGTTGTCGCGCAGCGCCGCCGCGCCGTCGGGCGACCCGTGGGAAGTGATGAAGACGACGACCAGGTCCTCGTTCGGATTGATCAGCGAACCGATTTGCCCAAGCGCCGCGGCTATGTTTTCCGGCGTCGCCGCCGGATGCGTGCGGGCGCCTTCGCCGCCGGCGGTCAGGAGAATCGAACGGCCTTCCGCATGCAAACGCGCTCGCAGAATTTGTTCGGCCTGGGTCGCTTCGCGCTCGAAAACCGGTTGGCCCCACAGCGCGGCGACGAGCAGATAGACGTCCTGATGACCCGGCCGCTGCGGCTGCAGATTGGCGAGCGCATCGCCCATCATGCGACTCAACCGCGCCGCCTCCGGCGCCGGCGGCGCAATCTGCAAGGCGCCGAACTGGCCGTTGAACGGATCCTGCTGCGTCTGCTGTTGTTGCGCCGACGCCGGCACGCCCAGCGCCAATAGCGCAAAGGCGACCAATCCCCACCAGCGCCGCCAACGGCCCATGCCCGCCTCCTCAGCGCGCCTAGAATGGGGCGCGCCTCAAGCGTCCGCAAGCAGGCGAGTGCATTGGCGCCCGGCGGTGCGCTCCTGTAGCACTGCGGGCATGGTTGAGGGGACGCCAAAGCCGGACGGCTACATCGCCATCCGTAGCGCCGAATTGGCCGAAGGGATCGCCGCCGCCGATGGCTTGCCGCAAGGCGAGGCGGGCGCATTTGCCGACGTGCTGAAACTGCTCGACGCGCTCTTGCAATACGAGGCGCACGAGCGCCTCGAAACCCTCAAGGCGCTCTACGATCCGCTCGACCCCGACGCGCCGCCGATGCGGCGCGACGCCTCGCCCGCCGCGCTCGATGCGTTCGAGAGCGCGTTCGTCGACGCGCTGGTGCGCGCCAATTTCATCGAAATCGATCATGACACCGTGCAGACGCGCGAGGCGACAAAGCTGCTCACCGGCTTGAGCATCAAGCCGTCGCGCGCCGGCATTCGACGCATCCGTTTCTTCGCTCGCGGCATACGCCCCGAGAAGGTCGAGCTGCGGACCTGGGGCGGGTTGGGCAAGCGCGAGATCGAAGCGGAGATGATGACGGACGTCGTCGTCTTTGTCGGCTTCAAAGCGGAGGCGGAAGTGCAGCGCGCCGACAAACAGGCGTTCGTCAACATGCGCCGCGGCGTGCGCCCGGGCGCGGCTATCATCAAGCACTTTCGCAACGTGGCGACCGCGGAGCTCGTCACGCTCCACCCGGGCGCGCGTCCCAGCATGCGTCCGCGCGATCAGGTGATTCTCGCGGCTCCGGCAATCGTCGCCGGCGCGCCGGTGCTGCTCAATCTGTGGCCCGCGCTCACCGTGATCTTCGCAGTGCTCGCCGCCTATTTCGGCGCGCGCGGCGTCATCGAGCAAAGCCAACTGCGCCGTGCGCTCGCCGCCGCGTCGGGGCTGATCGCGGTCGGCGCCTTCGTGATGCGCCAGCGCATGAAGTACGAAACCCAGAGCCTGCGCTACCAGAAACGGCTGGCGGATACTGTCTATTTCCGCAATCTCGCCAACAATACCGGCGTCATC
>JAFEDV010000158.1 GCA_018241475.1 Pseudomonadota bacterium
GGAGATGAAGTCCGTCTATGGACTTTAGGCTAGGCTCTCTGTTTGCGCGCGAACACGACGCGCTTACGATGGCGTCGTTTGTAGGAGAGCGTCATGGGTACTCGAGCAGTCATTGCAATGGCGGCAGGACTGGCGGGTCTGCTGCCTTTTGCGAGCTCCAGCGAAGCTTCCGTTCGATCCAATGCCGGCATCGCGCAGACCATCAAGGCTGACGTTGCCCAGATCGTTGCCGGCATCAATGCGCATGACGTTGCGCGGGCAACGCAGTTCGATGCTGCCGATATCGTTTCGATGGAGAGCGGACGCCCGCCTTCGGCGGGATTGGCTGCAGAACGCCAAGGGCTTGGCATGGCGATGCAGCACTCGCCGACCTGGCGTCTTACGATGCTGGACGAAACCGTCGATGTCGCCCGCGCTGGAGACATGGCGATTTATCGAGGAACCTACAACGAAGACAGCACCAATGATGGCGTGCCCATGACGCATGTTGTCAATTTCATCGCCGATTTCAGGAAGCAGCACGACGGTTCATGGAGAGTCGAGTGGTCCGTCGTTTGCGCGCAGAGCCGCTCACACCCCGTCACGGCGGCAACTGCGTCACCGCCTTCGCACTGAGGGCGCGGCAATGGCGGCGGAAGATGTGGGATGAATGCGCTACCACCCATTCTCGGGGCATCGCGCAGCGATGAGCCCGAGACCCAGGCACACCGAGTTGTGAAAGTACGGCGGCGAACGCCGTCGCTCTGATTTCCTCCGCCTGTGTTCCTGGGTCTCGGGCTCTCGGCTCCGCCGAGCCCCGAGAATGGGTGTTGTGGGATTCAGGACGTGAAACCGGGCGCAAGCGTGTGCGTTGCACCCTTGTTATGGGTAGTTTGTTCCGGGCTTTTCCGCTTACCGTGTTGCCGATGTTTCTTTATGCGCTGGTGCTGTGCTTCACCGTGGCGCTCATAGCGTTTCTGTTGTCGCCGCCGTTTGGGACGAATGAATTCTTTCTGATCATGGGCATGATCCTGGTCGATTTCGTCGCCAGTTTCATCGTCATGACCATCTCCGCCCGCCGCGACGTGTCGTTCAGCCAATAGCATTTCGTTGCATTGCGGAGTCGATCGGCTAGCCTCCGACAAGGGGGAGGCTGTTCGATGCGTCTTTTCGTTCCGTTGGTCGCGCTTATGTTTGTGGCGATGGCTGACTCGGTCTCTGCCCAGCAAAGTCCAACGCCGGACCAGCGCGCGCGCATCGAGCGCA
>JAFEDV010000159.1 GCA_018241475.1 Pseudomonadota bacterium
AACGGGCTCAATTGGAATACGCAAATCCAGGGGGTCACGCCCGCCTACATCGCCGCGCGCGACTGGAGCGTGGCGTCGGGGCGAATGTTCGACGATACCGAAGAGCGGCAGGCGCGCAAGGAAGTGCTGCTCGGGCAGACTGTGGTCGCCAACCTGTTCCCGAACATGGATCCAGTCGGCCAGACCATTCGCATCAGCGGCGGCGCCTATGAGGTGATCGGCGTGTTGGCTTCGAAAGGCCAAACCGGCTTCCAGGATCAGGACGATATCGTTCTCGCCCCCCTGACGACGGTGAAGCGCCGGATCTCCGGCCGTAGCGGCAGGGCCGACACCGTCAGCCAGATTTCGGTCAAGGCTGCATCCGGAGACGACCTCGACCGCATCCAGGAGGATGTGACGGCGTTGTTGAGGCAGCGCCACCACACCAATGGGGAAAATGACGATTTCACGGTCCAGAACCTCTCCTCGATCGCCCAGACTGCGCAGCAGACCACCCAGGTCTTCACCTATCTCCTGGGGGGAATCTCGGCCGTCTCGCTGCTGGTTGGCGGTATCGGGATCATGAACATCATGCTGGTCTCGGTTACGGAACGGACGCGGGAGATCGGATTGCGCAAGGCGCTGGGCGCGCGCCACTCCGACATTCTCCATCAGTTCACCCTGGAGGCGGTGACGCTCTCCGTGGCTGGCGGCGTGGTCGGCCTTCTGCTCGGGATATTGGGGGCCTGGGTCATGACGAGTTTGTTTAACCTGCCGCTTGTAATTTCACCGCTCAACGCGGCCCTGGCGATCGGTTTCGCCGGACTGGTGGGAGTGGTATTTGGCGCCTATCCGGCGTGGCGGGCCGCCCAGCTTGATCCGATCGAAGCGCTGCGGCGGGAGTGAGGAAGAAATTCTCATGCGCATTCTGATGGCTTCACTCATGGCCCTGGCGGTCGCTTCGCCGGCCGCCGCCGAACCGCTCAGCGAAGCCATGCTGGCGGCGGTGCAGACCAATCCGACCCTCGCGGCGCAAAAAGCGCGCTTGAACGCAACGCGGGAAGCGCTGCCGCAGGCCTGGTCGGATGCACTGCCACAGATTTCGCTGACCGCTGGCGCCAGCAACAGCGATATCGATCACATCACGCCCGATCCGCCCGCGAGCCGTTCATGGTCTGCGACGGCGAGCGGTTCGCAATTGCTGTTCGCGTCAGGTCGCATCATCGCCACCACGCGCGCCGCGAACGCGGAAATCCGCGGCGCGGTGGCCGGCTACAACGAAGCGCTGCAGGATTTGCTGCTGAACGTGACAT
>JAFEDV010000015.1 GCA_018241475.1 Pseudomonadota bacterium
GCCGCTCGGCGGCTACGTGAAGTTCACCGACGACGCCGACGTCATGTCGACAAGTCCGCGCGAACCGATCGAAGATCCAGAGGAGCTGGCGCGAGCGCGGGCGAAAGGGCTCTTCCACGCCCAACCGCTCCTTAAACGCGCGGCCGTAGTGGCTGCTGGCCCGCTGACGAATTTCATCTTCTCGATCTTTGCGTTCGCCGTCATTGCGCTTTTCCTCGGCCGCGACGCCACCGACATCACCCGTATTCCGGCGCGGATCGCCGTGGTTCAAGCGCACAGCGCCGCCGCGGCGGCCGGATTGCGTGAGGGCGATGTAATCCTAAGCGCGGATGGCCGAGCCACGCCGAATTTCCCATCCTTGCAAGGCGTTGTCGCTCAGGCCGCGGGTCGAGCGATCGCGCTGCGCGTCCAACGCGGATCGCAGACGCTCTCGCTGGTCGCAACTCCGACACCGCGCGCGAGCGGTGACGATCAGGGTCATCGCGCCGGGCAGGGCATGCTCGGCGTCATCGGCCCGCTGCCGCTTCAGTCCGAGCGCGTGATCGTGCACTATAATCCGATCGAGGCCGTCGCCGTCGGCGCGCAGCGCACATGGGATATGGTGGCGCAAACCGGCGTCTATATTTTCGACGTATTTCGCGGTCGTGCATCAGCAAATCAGATAGCGGGCCCCACCGGAATCTTCATGGTGTCGGGCCAAGTTGCGACTTCGGCGCTCGAGGCTCCGGCCAACAATCTTGGCGGGCGCGTTGGCCTGCTGGCGTTATCACTGCTGAGCTTGGCGGCGATACTTTCGGTTGCGGTGGGGATCGTGAACTTGTTGCCGATTCCCATCCTCGACGGCGGACATTTGCTCTTTTATGTCATTGAGGCGTTGCGGGGGGGGCGGCCTTTGCCTGCGGCGGCCCAGGAATGGGCCTACCGGGCGGGATTCGCCGTGATGGCGAGTCTCTTCCTTTTCGCAACCTGGAACGACATTTCGCGCCTCCTTCCCGGGATGCGTTGAAACAGCGCCTCGTCCTTGTCTTTCCAGACGGGATGGGGTCTTAAAAATGCGACGCTGGGGAGCGTCGGGACGGTCGAGGGCGCGGATGAAGCGGGTACTGCGGGATGTCGTGCTGGGCGCCGTAAGCTGCGTCGCTACGATTGGCGCCGGCTCTGGCGTCCTCATGGCGGCCGCAAGCGACGCGCTGGCGCAAGACGCTACTCCCACACCGACGCCCGCACCGCAGACAGCACCGGGGCCGGCCGCTCATGCGCCCGCACGCGCGCAAGCGCCCTCGTCTCGCACGCCCGCGCAACGCCCCGCCTCGTCCGCTCGACAGCAGGCAGCCGCGCCGCAGACTGCGCTGGCGCCGATCCAGCGCATCGTCGTCCAAGGCAATCAGCGGATCGAGCCCGCGACGGTCATCTCTTATCTTCTCATTCATCCGGGCGACACTTTCGACCCGGTGCGGGTCGACCTCTCGCTAAAGACGCTCTTCGCCACTGGTCTCTTCGCCGATGTGCAGATCGAGCAGCGCGGCACGGATCTCGTCGTGTCGGTCATCGAAAACCCGATCATCAACCGGGTGATTTTCGAAGGTCTGCACACGCTGAAGGAAGACAACCTCGAGGACGAAGTGCAGGCGCGTCCACGGTCAGTGTTCACGCCGGCGCGCGCGCAAGCCGACGTGCAGCGCATTATCGAGCTTCACCGGCGGTCCGGCCATTTCGCCGCACAGGTCACGCCACAGGTGCGCGAACTCGATCAGAACCGCGTCGATCTCATTTTCGAGGTGGATGAGGGCCCGACCACCGGCGTTCGCGACATCAGCTTTACCGGCAACCGCGTATTTTCCGATCGCACGCTTCGCGACGCGATTGTCACCCGGCGCTCGAGTTGGTGGAACTTCTTCCAAGACAATGACAATTACGACCCAGACCGCCTCGAGTACGACCGCGAGAA
>JAFEDV010000160.1 GCA_018241475.1 Pseudomonadota bacterium
GGCTTCGCCGTCACCGCCTTGCTCACCGTCGCGATCGCCCGCGTGCTGGCGCCGCTCGGTCTTGGCGATAACGTTTCGGTCGAGCCATATGCCGAGGCGGCGCTCATCACCACCGCATTGTTTCCGATTGTGCGCCCGCTCTACATGAGCGCTGGGCCATCGGCGCGTCCGCATCCGGGGGTCCGCTGATGGCTCGCCCGAAGAAAATCGGCTCCACGCTGCCCAAGCGCGATGCAAACGTGATCTTCACGCGCCGCGCCGCGCTGATGTCGTTCGTCGGCGTTGGCGTGATGGGCACGATCCTCGCGCGCATGGCGCAATTGCAGGCCACCGACGCGATCAGCCGCCAATACACTCAAGCCGCCGACGACAACCGCTTCGACACGCGCATCGTGCCGCCGCCGCGCGGCGTCGTGTACGACCGCTTCGGCACCGTGCTCGCGCAGACCAGCAAGGATTATCAGGTTTCGATCGTTCAGAACGACGCCCCGGACGTGGCGGAATCCGCGCGCCGCGTCGCAGCCATTCTTGGCCTCGACGCGGAATGGGCGCGTCGCGCGGTGATCCGCGTGCGGGGCGGCTCCCGCTACGAGCCGCAGCCGCTCAAGGAGGGCCTGACCTGGGAGGAGTTCAACGCCATCAACGTGCGCCTGCCTGAACTGCGCGGCGTGGTCGCCAATTCCGCCGATGTGCGCGCCTATCCGTTCGATGTCGTTTATGCCCATCCCATCGGCTATGTGCAGAAGCCGACGCAACGCGACATCGACAACGCCATGGCCAATCCCGAGCTCGGCGAAAGCCGCGCCGCGTACTTGCGCAACCCGCATGTGCGTGTCGGCAAGGCCGGCCTTGAAGCCAGCATGGAAGAGACGCTGCATGGCCAAGCCGGCTGGCGCAAAGTCATCGTCAATGCGCGCGGCGTGGAGATGGGAGAAGACGAGCGCGAACGGCGCGAGCCGGTTCCGGGCTCCGGCGTCGTGCTCACCATAGATCACGAATTGCAGCGCACGGCGATGCAGAGCTTCGGCGACCAAGCCGGCGGCTGCGTCGTGATGGACATCTATACCGGCGATATCCTGGTGATGGCGTCGGTGCCGTCGTTTGATCCAAATCTCTTCGTCAACGGCATCGATACCGAGACGTTCACCGCGCTCAACACCGACGAGAAGAAGCCGCTGTTCAACAAGGCGATCTCCGGCGGCTACCCGCCGGGCTCGACGTTCAAGACCATGGTGGGCATCGCCGCCAAGCAGGCCGGCGTCGCCGACGATTGGCGCATTAGCTGCCCTGGATATTTTTCATTCGGCGGACGCGATTTTCACTGCTGGAAACACGGCGGTCATGGCAGCGTCGATCTTCACCGCGCCATCCGGGAAAGCTGCGACGTTTATTTCTACAACGCCGCTCTGCGCGCCGGCCCCGAACGCATCGCCGCCGTGGCGCGCGAATTCGGCTTGGGCGTCGCCCACAATGTCACCCTCCCCAACGTCGCCGCTGGGCTGGTCCCCGATCCGCAATGGTGGCTTGCGCATCGCCACGAGCAGTGGACTGCGGGCCTGACCGTCAATTACGGCATCGGCCAAGGTTCGCTCGTGGTGACGCCGCTGCAGCTTTGCGTGCAGGCCGCCCGCATCGCCAACAACGGCAAGGCCGTGGTGCCGCGCCTGGTGCGCGAAGCGCCGGGCGTGACGCCGCCAAGGCCGCCGCCGATCATGACCGGCGTCGCGCCCGAGCATCTCGCCGCGATCCGCGCGGGCATGTTCGGCGTCTGTAACGAAGGCGGCGGCACCGCCACGCGCGCGGGCTCGATGATCGGTCTTTCGCGTCGGCCCGACGGCGTCATCGTCGATGCCGCCCAGGCCCCTCCCGGCGCCACGCCGGTGCAGATCGCCGGCAAGACTGGAACCAGTCAGGTGCGGATCATCACCGCCGCCGAACGTGCGCGCGGCGTCATCTCCAACGACCAGCTGCCCTGGGCTTTGCGCGACAACGCGCTGTTCATTTCGTGGGGCCCGTATGACAATCCGCGTTACGCCTGCGCCGTCGTGATCGAGCATGGCGGCCATACCAACGTGGAATTCGACGCGCCGATCGTCACCGCGCGCGTGCTGCGCGAGACTTTCCTGCGCGATCCCGCCAACCGCGCCGCCGCGCGCCTGGCTTCGCTTGAGCCGCGGCAGTCGGGGAGGCAATCGGCATGACCATCGTCGCTGCATCCGGCCCCAACTCGCTGTTCGATCGCTTCGCCAAGCTCAACTGGGGCATCATCACCGTTCTGTGCATCCTCGCCATGATCGGCGTCGCCATACACTTCTCGGAATCGGCCTCGGCGGCGGACGTATGGACCAACATGCCGCTGACGCATGGGATGCGCTTCCTGATGCTGCTCTCGCTCATGATCATCATGGCGATGTTCCTGGACTCCCGTTTCTGGCTGGCGATTGCCTATCCGCTCTACGCGGGCGCGCTGCTGCTGCTGCTCGCGGTCGCCGTGATCGGCGAAACGCGTCTCGGCGCGACGCGCTGGCTGTCGCTTGGGCCTCTGTCGTTGCAACCGTCGGAACTCATGAAGGTGGGCCTCGTACTGGCGCTTGCGCGTTACTATCACCAGCTCGATCCGCGGCGCACCGGCACCGTGCTCTGGAGCATCCCGCCGTTCCTGATGATCGGGTTGCCGGCGGCCCTCATCATGCACCAGCCGGATCTCGGCACCGCCATGCTGATCGTCTTCTCCGGCTTGATCATCATGTTTGTCGCCGGGCTCTTGTGGCGCATTATCATTGCCGGGGCGGTGGTCGGCGTGGGCGGCGCACTCTTCGCTTACAGATATCTCTTGCACGGGTATCAGCGCGAACGCGTCGATGTCTTCTTGGGCGCGACCAACGATCCCCTGGGCGCCGGCTATCACGTGCTGCAATCGAAGATCGCCATCGGCTCTGCCGGTCTTATCGGGCGCGGCTATCTGCAGGGCACTCAGAGCCAGCTCGATTTTCTTCCCGAAAAGCATACGGATTTCGTGTTTACCATGATCGTCGAACAGTTTGGGTTCGTGGGCGGCGCCTTCGTGCTCGGGCTGTTCGTGGCGCTGATGGCGTTTGCGCTGCAAGTCGCCATGCGTGCGCGATCGTTATTCGGGAAGCTGGTGTCCGCGGGCGTGGCGGCGACGCTTGCAAGCTACGTCTTCATCAATACCGCCATGGTGATAGGACTGGTGCCGGTCGTCGGCGTGCCATTGCCGATGATCTCCTTCGGCGGCACCGCCATGACCACGCTGATGGTCGGATTCGCCATCGTGCTGAGCGTCGATCTCCGCCGCGACCAGCAGGGCGCGCGCGGACTGCTCTGGTAGCTACCAGAGTCCCTTCGTCAGCATCGCGTCGGTGGCGCGCACGAGCGCATCGATAATGCCGGGCTCCAGGCTCGAATGACCGGCGTCGGGGATGATTTCGAGTTCGGCTTCTGGCCAATGCTGCTTCAGCGCCCAGGCGGACGCCATCGGCGTGCACATGTCGTAGCGTCCGTGCGCGATGCGGCAGGGTATATGGCGCATGCGCGGAACCTGATCCAACAGCCAGCCGTCGGTTTCAAAGAAGCCGTTGTTCATGAAATAGTGGTTCTCGATGCGCGCGAAGGCTTCGACGAAACGGTCCTCGTTGAAGCGCGAGGGCAAGGCGCTCGGTCCTGCGATCGAAATCGTTTCGCCCTCCCAGCGCGCCCAGGCGCGCGCGGCTTTGAGCCGCGTCTCGCGGTCAGGCGAAGTCAGGCGCTTGTGGAAGGCCTGCAGAAAATTGCCGCGCTCATTTGCCGGTATGGCGTTGACATAGCGTTCGAACGCGTCGGGAAAGATGTTGCTTGCGCCGTGCTGATAGAACCAATCGATCTCCGCTTTGCGCAATAGAAAGATGCCGCGCAACACCAGCCCTGTCACGCGCTCGGGGTGTTTGGCGGCATAGGCCAGCGCCAGCGTAGAACCCCAAGAGCCGCCGAACACCAGCCACTTGCCGACGCCAAGCCGTTCGCGCACGCGCTCGATGTCGGCCACCAGGTCCCAGGTGGTGTTCTCACGAATTTCGGCATGCGGGATGGAGCGACCGCAGCCGCGCTGATCCATGGCCACGACACGGTAGCGCGCGGGATCGAAGAAGCGGCGCATCTCCGGCGAGAGCCCGCCGCCGGGGCCGCCATGCAGCGCTAGCGCCGGCCGTCCGTGCGGCGCGCCGGATTGTTCGACGTAGATTGTGTGCAGCCCCGAAACCTTCAGCATCTCGCTCTGCGCCGGCTCTATTGCCGGATAGAGGTCGCGGCGGGGCGGAGTCGTGGTGGAATACATCAGGCTTGGTTAGGAGCGTGCGGCTTTGAGGGCAAGCGTCAGTGATGCTAGCTGCTGCGCCGGGGAGTTTCCTTGACCACCGCGCCGCCCGAGCCGTCGTTCTTGGCGTCACGCGCTGCCGGCGTGACGCTGGTGATGTCGTGCCTTTACAGCGCTACCGGCATTACGCTGGTGTTCCTGCCGCGTTGGCTTGCCGGCGAGCGCGGCCTTTCGGGCGCCGAAATCGGGATCCTACTGTCGGCGTCGCAATTGACGCGCATCGTCCTCGGTCCGGCGATCGCCTTCTGGGCGGACGGTCACGCCGACCGGCGCACGCCGATCCGCTTGCTGGCGCCGGCCGCGCTCGCCGCCTTCCTTGTCTTCTTCTTCCTCGCGCACGATTTTCCGACGCTGTTGCTCACGGGCTTCGCGGCGCTGACGCTGGTGAACGCCATCACGCCGCTGGTTGAGTCCGCGGCGCTGCGCGCCACTGCGCTCGGAAAGGTGAGCTATGGCTTTGCCCGCGGCGTCGGTTCGATCAGCTTCATCCTGTCCAACATCGGCGGCGGCTTTCTCGTCGCCCGCTTTGGACTCGATGCGGTCGTCGTTTGGGTGCTCGTCGCGCTTTGCATGGTCGGCCTTTCCGCGTGGGGCGCGCTCAAGCCCGACGCACCCCTTGCCGCGCCGCATGCGCTCACCATGGCGGCGCGCGCGGAAGCCGTGCGCTCGCTATTGCGCAGCCGGCGCTTTGTGACGCTCGTTGTATCGTGCGGCCTCATCCAGGCCGCGCACGGCTTCTATTACGGCTTTTCGACGCTGGTCTGGCGCGGGCAGGGCATAGCCCCTGAGACTGTGGGCGCGCTGTGGGCGGTCGGCGTCGGCGCCGAAGTCGCCTTTCTTTGGAATCTGCGCATCTTCGAACGCCGTCTTTCGCCCGAGGCGCTTATTCTGATCGGGGCTTTCGGCGGCGCCGTGCGCTGGACCCTGCTTGGCTTCGGCCCGACCGGTGCGCTGCTGTGGCTGCTGCAGACCTTGCACGCGATTTCCTTCGCCGCCCCTCACATCGGAGCCATGCGGCTCTTGTCGCGCGAAACGCCGGAAAACGCCGCCGCCATGGCGCAGACGCTCTATTCTGCGCTTTCCTCCGGCCTGCTGCTTGGCGGCGCGAGCCTGGTTTCGGGCGTGCTTTACGATGCGAGCGGCGCACATGGTTACTGGGCCATGTCGGTGATGGCGCTGGCCGGCGGCCTGCTTGCGCTTGGCTTGCTTGGCGCCGCGCCGCGCACCAGCGCGCACCGGGGTTAGGATTTCGCCGCTAGCGGGAACAAACGCCTCGAAAGCGCCATCGGTCTCATCGCCCGTATTTTTCTGTTAGGCGTTATCGGCTGGGCTGACGAGCGAGGACTAATGGCCGAAGCGGCCGCCGTATTCGACGTGACGCAGGAGGACCGCGCGGCAGTTCTGGCGCTCAGCGGCGATTGGCCCGTCGACACGATCGCGGCGGCCGAACACGGCATGCGCGAACTCGAAACCAGCTTGAGTCCAGGCGCGGTGATCGACGTTTCCCGCCTCGGCCGCCTCGACATGGCCGGCGCCTATCTTATCGAGCGGACGCTGCATCGGATCGGCGGCGCCTTCAGCTTGCGGGGCGCGCACGCCAACGCTGCGCGTCTTCTCGACATCGCCCGCAGGGCGACGCCGGAAAAAGCGCCGCCGGCCGAGCGCCTTCACGGCTGGCGCGGCCTGCTCGAGCGCATCGGACGCGCGGTCGCGGCGATCGGCGAAGAGCTGATCGAGTCGATGTCCTTCTTCGGCCAGACTCTGGCCACGCTCGCGGGTCTTGCTATGAATCCGCGCCGCATCCGCAGCACCTCCATTGTCCACGCCATGGAGGAGGCGGGCCTCAACGCGCTGCCGATCGTGGCGATGCTCGCCTTCTTCATTGGCCTCGTCGTCGCCTACCTCGGCGCGCGCATTCTCGGCGATTTCGGCGCCACCGTGTTCACCATCGACCTCGTCGCCTTCTCGATGATGCGCGAGTTCGGCGTGCTCATCACCGCCATCCTGCTTGCCGGGCGCACCTGCAGCGCCTTCACCGCCGAGATCGGCGCCATGAAGATGCGCCAGGAAATCGACGCCATGCGCACCATGGATATCGAGCCGATGGATGCGCTGGTCGCCCCGCGCGTGATCGCCATGATCGTCATGGCGCCGTTGCTCACGTTCGCCGCCACCATGGCCGGCATCTTCGGCGGCTTGCTCGCGTGTTGGGCCGATCTCGGCATCAGTCCGGTCATGTACTTTTCGCGCATCGTCGACGAAATCCCCGCCAGGCATTTCTGGGTCGGGATGGTGAAATCGCCAGTGTTCGCGCTGGTGCTCACCGTCATCGCCTGCAAGCAGGGGCTCTCGGTCGGCGGCGACGTCAATTCGCTCGGCCGCCACGTCACCTCGTCGGTGGTGCAAGCCATCTTCATGGTGATCCTGCTCGATGCGGCCTTCGCCATCTGGTTCCTGGAGATGGACCTGTGAGCGAGGAGATCGCCATTCGCGTGCGCGGCCTCGAATCGCGCTTCGGGCCGCAGGTCGTGCATCGCGATCTCGACCTCGACGTTAAGCGCGGCGAGATTCTGGGCGTCGTCGGTCCCTCGGGCTCGGGCAAGTCCGTCTTGCTTCGCCAGATCGTCGGGCTCGACCGGCGCGCCGCGGGGACCGTGGAATTCCCGTATCTCGAGGCCGAACGGCGTGAGCCGCGTCTGGGCGTCATGTTCCAGGACGGCGCGCTGTTTTCGAACCTCACCGTGCTTGAAAACGTCGAGGCGCCGCTGCGCGAGCACACCCACATCTCGCCGCAGCTGCGCAGCGAGATCGCCGGTTTGAAGCTCGGCATGGCCGGGCTCGCGCCAGACGCTTTCGTCAAGCAGCCGGCGCAGATTTCCGGGGGCATGCGCAAGCGCGCCGCCGTCGCCCGTGCGCTCGCGCTCGATCCCGAACTGCTGTTTCTGGACGAGCCCACGGCCGGGCTCGATCCTATCGCCGCGGAGCGCTTCGACCGCATGGTGCAGGAACTGGCGCGCTCTCTGGGGCTTACGGTGTTTCTGGTGACCCACGATCTCGATACGCTTTACGCCGTCTGCGACCGGGTCGCGGTGTTGTACAACCGCAAGATCGCCGCCATTGGCGCCATCGAGGACGTCACCAAGGACGCCCAGGGCTGGGTGAAGGAATATTTCTCGGGGCCGCGCGGACGTGCGGCGGAGCGCGCCGCAGCGGCCGCTGGAGGCTGACGATGGAAACCAAGGCCAACTATATCCTCATTGGCGCGGCCACCGTGATCGGCGTCGTGCTGATGCTCCTGTTCGCGATGTGGATGGCGAATTCCGAGTTCAGCCGCGGTTACAACGAATACGACATCGTCTTCGCCGACCCCGTCCGCGGCCTCGCGGTCGGCGGCGAAGTGCGCTTCAACGGCATCAAGGTCGGCGAAGTGCGCTCGCTGCGCATCGATCCCGACAACACCAACCGGGTCATCGCCCGCATCCGCGTCTCCTCGGACGTGCCGGTGCGCGAGGACAGCGATGCGCGCCTCGAACCGATCGGCTTGACCGGCGTCACGCTGGTGCAGCTCTCGGCCGGCTCGCCCGGCGCGCCGCTGCTGCAGCGCGGTTTCGGCGGGCCGCCGCCGCATATCCAGGGTCACGGCAGCCAGATCGACATCATCCTCGCCCGTTCGGAAGACATCGTTCTGCGCGCCAGCGAGGCGATGGCCGCCGTGCGCGATCTGCTGACCGACGAGAACATCGCCCGCGTCAGCCATATCATCGCGAACCTGGAGACGGTGTCGCATCAGCTGGCCGACGAGCGCGGCGTCATCACCCAATCGGGACACGCCGCCGCCTCGATGACGCGCGCGGCCGACAATGTCGCGGCGCTCGCTGCGCAGACGCAGCACGATCTCGCCGACCTGCAGGACATCATGCGCAATCTGCGCGTCGCCTCGGCGTCGGTGTCGAGTGAAACGCTGCCGCAGATCGACCGGGCCGCCGAACAGATCGCCCGCGCCTCCGCCGCCATCGACGATGTCGCGCGCAACATGCGAGACAACCCCTCCGTTCTGACGCCGCGGACGCCGCGGCCAACCGTGGAGCTGCCGCGATGAAGCGCGCTTTGGTCCTCGCCGCGGCGCTCGCTTTGGGCGGCTGCATTTCGCTATTGCCGAAGGCGCCGCCGCCGCCGCGCACCTTCATCCTGGGGGCTGGAGAAGTCGCGCACGCGGAAGGCGCGCCGGTCGACGGCGTCATCGCTGTGGCGGCGCCTGGCGGAGACCGTGCGCTCCTGGGCGCCGAGATGGTGTGGAGCACCGGCGACGAACTCGCCTATGTCGGACACACGCAATGGTCCGCCGACGCCGACGATGCGCTGCAGGCGCTGCTGGTGGAGACGCTCTCGCGCCAGGGCCGGTTCCGCGCCGCCGTTCGCGCCGGCGAAGTCCGGGCGCAATACGAGATCCGCTGGGATGTGATCAGCTTCCAGGTCGATAGCGCGGCCATGACCGCGCGCTTCCGCGCTGACGTGAAGCTGACGCAGACGCCCGGCCGGCAAGTAATCGCCCAAGAGATCGTCGAGGCGAGCGCGCCCGTGCCGGGGCGCTCGCAATCGGGCGCCGCCGCCGCACTGCTGCAGGCCGCACGCGAAGGCGCAGCGCGCATCGCGCTGTTCGCCGCCGACCGCGCATCGAGTGCTTCGCGTCCCACCAATCCATAAAGATTGGAGCGCGCGCCTTCAGGCGCGCTCTTGCTTCATGCCTTGGATGCGGGCCTTCAGGCCCGCGTAGCGCGTTCAGCAATGTGTTCGGCGGCATCGCGCAAACGGCTGACCAGAGTGTCGATGCTGGAAAGTGAAATGGCGACATGAAATGGTGACACCTTTAATTCCGCGACGCGCGCGCCGCGCGCATCCGTTGGAGCTAGCAATCCGGAAAAAACGCCAGCGCGCGCCGCCGGTGAAGGCAGCGCGCGCTTTTCGGAGCGTTTGCGGTTTGCGAGCCGTTTACGCCAGAGCTGCGTCGATCAGCAGATAGGCGCGGACGAGATCGCCGCTTTCGCTCTTCGATTCGCTCTTGGCGAGATCGGGGCGGGCGCGGAACTGCGTCGCCAGTTCGCGGGCGTGCTCGCTGCGCTGCATCTGGCGGACAACGCGGCTAACCGCCGCCGGCGCCAGCTCAGACACGGTGCGTCGGCGCGCCGTCGCGCCGTTGCGCGAACTCACCGCGATGCGCTCGAGCGCGGCAGCGCTCAACACGTCGTGGAGGTCGACGCCGGCGTCGGTCACCAGATCGAGCGCGCCCGATTTCAACTCGGCGTCGAGGCTCTTCGGTTCAGGGGCCGGCGGCCGGCGGGTGAAATCGACGAGTTCGCCGCTCTCGTTGGCGGGTTGCGGCGGCGCCTCGTCATGGCGCGGCGACATGAAGCCGCCCCAGCCGCCGCGGCCGCTGCCGAACTTGAAGAGACGCTTCGGCTCGGCGTCGACGTGCACTGCATGCGCCGCGCCGTGCGAACCGGCGCGCGCTACCGCGGCGCTGGCGGCCGCCTGCAGCGTTGTCGCCTGCGCCATCACCGGCTCGGCTTTCTGCTCGACCGCGATGCGCTCCACCGGACGCTCTGCACGTTCGAGCGGGCGCTGTATCAGAGCCGGCGACGGCTTCTTCACGCTCACCGTCGAAGCCAGCGCCGCCAGGCGCTTCTCGATCGAGCTTGCATGAC
>JAFEDV010000161.1 GCA_018241475.1 Pseudomonadota bacterium
GGCAGATGCCGAACCTGATCGAGGTGCAAAAGAGCTCCTACGATCAATTCCTGCAAAAGGACCAGCGCTCCTACGAGCGTATCGACGAGGGCCTGCAGGCTGTCTTCAAATCGGTGTTTCCGATCCGGGATTTCTCGGACCGGGCCGTGCTCGAATACGTCTCCTACGAGTTCGAAGACCCGAAATTCGACGTTGAAGAATGCCAGCAGCGCGACATGACCTATGCCGCGCCGCTCAAGGTGAAGCTGCGCCTGATCGTCTTTGAAACGGACGAAGAAACCGGCGCCAAGTCGGTCAAGGACATCAAGGAACAGGACGTCTATCTCGGCGACATTCCGCTGATGACGGACAAAGGCACGTTCGTCGTCAACGGCACCGAGCGCGTCATCGTTTCCCAGATGCACCGCAGCCCGGGTGTCTTCTTCGACCACGACAAGGGCAAGACCCACGCCTCGGGCAAGCTCCTGTTTGCGGCGCGCGTCATTCCATACCGCGGCTCGTGGCTCGATTTCGAATTCGACGCCAAGGACATCCTGTTCGTTCGCATCGACCGCAAGCGCAAGCTGCCGGCGACGACGCTGCTCTACGCGCTCGGCATGTCGAGCGAACAGATTCTCTCGACGTTCTACCAGTCCTCCATCTACAAGCGCACGCGCTCCGGCTGGACGACGAAATACCGCGCCGAGCGCTGGCGCGGCGTCAAGCCGAACTATGATCTTGTCGACGCGAAGACCGCCAACGTCTGCGGCGATGCTGGCAAGGAGATCGCCGCGTGCGTGGCCCATAGGCTCGTGGAATCCGGCGTCGTCGACATCCAGGTGCCCTCCGAGGATCTCTTCGACCGGTACATCGCCGAAGACATCGTCAACCCAGAAACCGGCGAGATCTACATCGAAGCCGGCGACGCGCTTTCCGAAGGCGTGCTCGCGACCTTGATCGAGGCGGGCATCGACGAACTGCCGATCCTCGACATCGATCCGATGACGGTCGGCCCGTACATCCGCAACACCGTGAAGCTCGACAAGAACGAGAACCGCGAACAGGCGCTGTTCGACATCTACCGCGTCATGCGTCCGGGCGAACCGCCAACCATCGACACGGCGGAAGTGCTTTTCAACGGCCTGTTCTCGGATTCCGAGCGCTACGATTTGTCGGCGGTCGGCCGCGTGAAGATGAACATGCGTCTCGGGCTCGACACCGACGACAATCTCCGCACTCTGCGCCTTGAAGACATCATCGAAGTGCTGCGCACGCTCTCGGACCTCCGCGACGGGCGCGGAGAAGTCGACGACATCGACAATCTCGGCAACCGCCGCGTTCGCTCGGTCGGCGAGCTGATGGAGAATCAATACCGCATCGGCCTGCTGCGCATGGAGCGCGCGATCAAGGAACGCATGTCATCCGTCGATATCGAGACGGTCATGCCGCACGACTTGATCAATGCGAAGCCGGCGGCGGCGGCAGTACGCGAATTCTTCGGCTCATCCCAGCTCTCGCAGTTCATGGACCAGACCAACCCGCTCTCCGAGATCACGCACAAGCGTCGTCTTTCGGCGCTCGGGCCCGGCGGCCTCACCCGCGAGCGGGCGGGCTTCGAGGTTCGCGACGTCCACCTTACGCATTACGGCCGCATCTGCCCAATCGAGACGCCGGAAGGTCCGAACATCGGCCTCATCAACTCGCTCGCGACCCACGCGCGCGTAAACAAGTACGGCTTTATCGAGAGCCCATACCGCAAGGTCGTGCACGGCAAGCCGACGGAAGAGATCCACTATCTCTCCGCCATGGAAGAAGCGAAGCACAAGATCGCCCAGGCCAACGCTGCGCTCGACGAGAAGGGCAAGCTTGCCGACGATCTGGTGCAAGCGCGCGAGAACGGCGAAGCGACCCTTATTCCGCGTGAAGAGATCGACCTCATGGACGTCTCGCCGAAGCAGGTTGTTTCGGTGGCTGCCGCGCTCATTCCGTTCCTCGAGAACGACGACGCCAACCGCGCGCTCATGGGTTCGAACATGCAGCGCCAGGCAGTGCCGCTGTTGCGCGCTGATGCGCCGATCGTCGGCACCGGCATGGAAGGCACGGTGGCGCGCGATTCCGGCGCGGCGATCGCGGCGCGGCGCACCGGCGTCGTCGAGCAGGTTGACAGCCAGCGCATCGTCGTGCGCGCCACCGAGGAGCGAGATCCCACCAAGCCGGGCGTCGACATTTATCGTCTGCTCAAGTTCCAGCGCTCTAACCAGAACACCTGCATCACCCAACGTCCGATCGTGAAGGTCGGCGATGTGGTCCGCGAAGGCGATATCGTCGCCGACGGTCCGTCGACCGAACTGGGCGAACTGGCGCTCGGGCGCAACGTGCTGGTCGCCTTCATGCCGTGGAATGGCTACAACTTCGAAGACTCGATCCTGATCAGCGAGCGCATCGTCAAGGACGACGTATTCACCTCTATCCATATCGAGGAGTTTGAGGTTGCCGCGCGCGACACCAAGCTTGGTCCGGAGGAAATCACTCGCGACATCCCGAACGTCGGCGAGGAAGCGCTGCGCAACCTCGACGAAGCGGGCATTGTGGCGATCGGCGCCGAACTGGAGCCGGGCGACATTCTCGTCGGCAAGGTGACGCCGAAGGGCGAGAGCCCGATGACGCCGGAAGAAAAGCTGCTGCGCGCCATCTTCGGCGAAAAGGCCTCCGATGTGCGCGACACCAGCTTGCGCCTGCCGCCGGGGGTCAACGGCACGGTCGTCGAAGTGCGTGTGTTCAACCGCCACGGCGTCGAGAAGGACCAGCGGGCGCTGCAGATCGAGCGCGAAGAGATCGAGCGTCTCTCCAAGGACCGCGACGACGAATTGGCGATTCTTGAGCGCAACATCTTTGGGCGCCTCCAGGAAATTCTGATCGGCAAGACCGCCGCGTCGGGTCCGAAGGGCTTCAAGAAGGGCGAGGTCACACAGGACGCGCTCGACCAGCTCAGCCACGGCCAGTGGTGGCAGATCGGCCTCGACGACGAAAATGCGATGGTCGAGATCGAGGCCCTGAAGAAGCAGTACGACGACGCCAAGAAGCGCCTCGATGCGCGCTTTGCGGATAAGGTCGACAAGCTGCAGCGCGGCGACGAGTTGCCGCCGGGCGTGATGAAGGTCGTCAAAGTGTTCGTCGCGGTGAAGCGCAAGCTGCAACCGGGCGACAAGATGGCCGGCCGTCACGGCAACAAAGGCGTCATCTCGAAGATCGTGCCGGTGGAAGACATGCCGTTCCTCGATGACGGAACCCATGTCGACATCGTGCTCAATCCTCTGGGCGTGCCGTCGCGCATGAACGTCGGGCAGATTCTGGAAACGCACCTGGGCTGGGCCTGCGCGGGCCTCGGCAAGCAAGTCCGTCAGGCGCTGGACGTGCTGGAGCGCGACGGCGACAAGCGTCCGCTCGAGAGGAAGTTGAAGGAAGTGTATGGGCCCGGCGTCGAATTGCCGAAGGACCAGGAAGACCTGCGCGTGCTTGCCCACAACGTCGAGAACGGCGTGCCGGTGGCGACGCCCGTATTCGATGGCGCCAAGGACAGCGACATCCGCGCCATGCTGAAGGAAGCCGGCTTCTCCGAGACCGGCCAAGTGATGCTGCGCGACGGACAGACCGGCGAGACTTTCAAGCGCCCGGTCACGGTCGGCTACATCTACATGCTGAAGCTGCATCACCTTGTGGACGACAAGATTCACGCGCGCTCGATTGGCCCGTACTCCCTGGTCACCCAGCAGCCGCTGGGCGGCAAGGCGCAGTTCGGCGGCCAGCGCTTCGGCGAAATGGAAGTGTGGGCGCTCGAAGCCTACGGCGCTGCCTACA
The DNA here is from genome assembly GCA_018241475.1 of Pseudomonadota bacterium. GTDB lineage: Bacteria > Pseudomonadota > Alphaproteobacteria > Caulobacterales > Aquidulcibacteraceae > Vitreimonas. The sequence continues at coordinate 3,838 of JAFEDV010000161.1, forward strand.
CCTTGCAGGAAATGCTGACGGTGAAGTCCGACGACGTCGCCGGGCGCACCAAGGTCTACGAAGCGATCACGCGCGGCCACGACACGTTCGAGGCCGGCATTCCTGAGAGCTTCAACGTCCTCGTCAAGGAAATGCGTTCGCTCAGCTTGAACGTCGAGCTTGCGGACGGCGCCAAAGTGAAGGCGGCCGAGTAGACCGCGCGGATCGCCGCCTTTTCAGGCGGCATGCCGGCAAGCTGCCGGCGGTCCAAAGTGGAGTACCCCCAAGGCTCCGGCCGCAGACCGGAGCGACGGAAGGTAGGAAATGATGAACGCCATGAACCAAGACCTGATCAACAACACGTTCGGCAACCAGCCGCCGGCGCCCGTGTTCGATCAGATCAAGATTTCGATCGCATCGCCGGAGCAGATCCGCTCCTGGTCGTTCGGCGAAATCAAAAAACCGGAAACCATCAACTACCGAACGTTCAAGCCTGAACGCGACGGTCTTTTCTGCGCGCGCATCTTCGGACCCATCAAGGACTACGAATGCTTGTGCGGAAAGTACAAGCGGATGAAGTACAAGGACATCATCTGCGAAAAGTGCGGCGTGCAGGTGACCTTGCAGCGGGTGCGCCGCGAGCGCATGGGCCACATCGAACTGGCCGCGCCGGTTGCGCATATCTGGTTCCTGAAGTCGCTGCCGAGCCGCATCGCGCTCATGCTCGACATGGCGTTGAAGGATATCGAGAAGGTACTCTATTTCGAGCAATACATTGTGCTCGAGCCC
>JAFEDV010000162.1 GCA_018241475.1 Pseudomonadota bacterium
GCGAACCCTCGACATCGCGGAGGGCACGGTGAAGATCCATCTGGCGGCAATCCATCGAGCGCTGGGCGTGCGCACGCGCGCCGAAGCGATTGCACGGCTCAAGTCATAGCTTCGGCGGCCCGCACTTGGCGGACGATTGCCTGCTTCAGCGCCGCTGGCTCCACCGGCTTGATGAGCCACTGAAAGCCTGACGCGCTCAGGAACGCCAAAGTGTCCGCGGCAGTGTCGCCAGTGACGATGAGCACCGCTGGCGTCGGACTTGTGAGCGCGCGCAGCTTGCCGGCGATTTCGACGCCGCGCAGTTTGCCGTCAATTCGCAAGTCGACCACCAGCAAGTGTGGCCGGAACCCTTGATGCAAGGTTTCGCGCGCTGCCGCTTCGCTCGCGCAGGACGCCACCTGGGCGCCCAGATCACGGACGACAGCGCTAAGCGCCTCGAGCGCATTCGGATCGTCATCCAACAGCAAGATGCGTTCGCCATTGAGCTGCGTGGCGCTTGGCGGTTCGGCGGCACGTGCGGGCGCTGCCGCCCCGACAGGCGTCAGCACCGAAAAAGTGGCGCCATTCGGGGGCGTTGATTCGAGCGTGAGTTTGAGGTTGAGCAGGTCCGCGATCCGCTTCACGATCGCCAGTCCCAAACCCAAACCCTCGTTGCCGGGTTTGCCTTCGAGCCGAACGAATTCTTCGAAGATGCGCGCCTGATCCTCCGGGGCGATGCCGGGACCCCGATCGCTGACCGAGATCTGCAGCTGGCCTTGCACGGGCGCCGCCACCACGCGAACGGGGGCGCCGCCATGCTTCAAGCCGTTGGAGATGAGATTGCGCAATAGCCGCTCGAGCAACAGCACATCGGTGCGCGCGATGAGCGACGGCGCCGCGAATTCGGCGACGACATCGGCTCCCGGGTGTTCCGAAACCAGTCGGTCGATCAGGTTCTGGATCGGGAAATCCGTGATCTCCGGCTCGACGACGTCGGCCTGGATACGGGCAAGGTCGAGCAGCGTCGCAAACATGGCGACAAGCGACTCGGCCGCGTTCTCCATTTTCTTGAGGATTTCGCGCGCCTCCGGCGCCTGCACCCGGCGGTCCAAGGCGCTCAAGTAGAGCGTCAGCGCGTGTAGCGGCTGGCGCATGTCGTGGCTTGCGGTCGCCAGAAAGCGCGTCTTGGCGAGGTCGGATGCGGCGGCCTTCGCGCGAGCGAGTTCGGCGGCTTCGTGCGCCTCAGAGAGCGCGGTGAATGTCGCGCGCCATGCACGCCGTTCCTGGCGCAGCGCCCATGCGGCCACGAACACCGCGGCGATCGCTAGGAGGCCGAGCAACGCGCCTAGCGTATAGATGGCGGAGCGCGACGTGGCGTCCTGAGCGCGCGAAACATCGATGATCCGTTCGACACTTTGAGCCACGTTCTGGGCGGCCCTCCGCGCGGCGTCCATCGAGGTCTGCGAAGCAAGCAACTCGCGCACAATCTGTTCACGCGGCATTGGGCTGGCGCGTTGACGCGACAGTGTGCTTTCGATGCTGGCGAGTGCTACGAGCGCCGACGACTCGGCAGAGGCGACCGGGGCAGCGAGGGCCGGTTGGCGGGCGGCGGTGGCGCGAAGGCCGCTGAGTTCCCGTCGGACCCCCGCGCGGCCGCTCTCGTAAGCATCCAAGGATGCGGCGTCGTTGGTGAGCAGAAACCGCCGTTGTCCGGCTTCTACGTCAGTAAGCGCCTGCGCAAGTCGAGCCGATTGCAGCCGCGCAGGTCGCGTCAGTTCGATCCGCCGCAGAACCTGCGCCTGGGTCTGGTTCTGCCACGCGAACGCCAACACGAAGAGGACGGCGAGCGCAGCCAAAGCGATGGCCAAGGCGGTGAGAATATCCTCCGGGCGCGGCATCCGCATGCGCGCAGGGGAAAGGGCGTCGCTCTGGGTCACCCCTTATGTCTAAGCGCGCTCCAGCCAAGATACGATCTTTTCCGCACGGACGGGCTTGAGCATGATCTCATAACCCGCTCTCGCGGCCTCAGCTGAGGCCTGTCCCCGGAAAGACCCCGAGAGCACCAGCACCCTCGCGGCTGGCGCCGCTTCAGCGATCTCGCGCGCCAGTCTCACCCCATCAACGCCGGGCCCCAGATGGAAGTCGGCGATGATCCAACCGACCTCGCCGATGCGCGGACCCAATTGCCCGGCAATGGACTCCGCATCGGCGCCGACCGTGACATCCGCGCCCCAGTCGCGAACGATTGTCGCCAGCGCATCCGCCGCGGCCGGCTCGTCATCGATGATGACGACGGTGTTTGCACGCAGCGGCATTGGAGCGAGAAAACCACGCACCGGCGCAAATTGCAGGCTGCCGGGGCGTGCTAGGTCCAAGGTCGTAGCCCATGTGGAGGCTGACGATGCATCCGGTGCATCCAAGGCTTCGCGTCAGGCGGCATTTGTCTCCGGGTTTCGCCTGCAGTCGCGTGGCGCGCGCCGCACTCGAATGGGTCGCGCCGCGCCTGCCTTCCGGTCTAGTGTCGCCGCCATGTCAGACGATGTCGCAGCGCCCGCCGAATTTGAACCGCCGCCCGGCTATACGCCGCTGGAGTGGAGACGCGGCTTTGCCCGCCAGATCTCGCCGCTCTACCGCCGTGGGCAAAATGGCGCCTTCACGATGGGCTTCCGCGTCGAGGAGCATCACACCAACGGCATGTCGAACGCCCACGGCGGCATGCTGATGACGTTTGCGGACATGTCCTGGGGCCACACAGTGTCCGTGGAAACCTCGTCCTATTGGGTGACGGTGCGCCTGACCTGCGACTTCCTATCAAGCGCGCACCTGGGCGATTGGGTGGAGGGGGGCGGCGAGGTGCTGTCGACGGCAGACGATCTTTACGTCATCCGTGGCCGGGTCTGGTGCGGCGACCGAACCCTGATCACCGGCTCCGGCGTGTTCAAACCGGTGCAACGCCGCGATCCGCGTCCTGGCGAAAGGGCGTTTCGCGGTTGAGAGTCATTCTCTCCTCCCCATTTGCACGCTAACAGGGGGCATATGCCCGCCGCCTCCAGACTGGCCATTTCACGCCGCTCCGTGCTGACATGGCTCGCCGCGTCAGCCGCCCTGGCGCCCAGTGCGCGCGCTGCCACGCGAACCTTATATGTCTCGCCACGCGGAAGCGGTGACGGCTCCTCGTGGCGGGCCGCCGCCAACCTGCGCGATATCGACAGCTTGATTGCGCGACTTCGCGGCGGCGGAGAAATTCTCCTTGCTGCGGATCAGGGCGAATACGCCCTTGGCGAAGGCTGCGATATCGAATCTGGCGGCAGCGAACGCCAACCCGTCCGAGTACGCGGCGTCGACCGCGCCGGTGCGCCGATGCAGGCGGTTCTGCGTGGCAATCGGCGGGGGCGGGCGCAGGGCGACGAAGGCTTCCGGCTTCATAGCGGCGCCGACCATCTTCATTTCTCGCATCTTCGATTTCGCGATGTCGGCAACGGCTGCGTCCATGTAGCAGGCCCCATTTCGGGTCTCACGATCGAAGATTGCGCGTTCGACAATATCTATCGCTTTCTTGAGAACACCGCCGGCGAACATGAGCGCCACGCCAGCCTGAGCGGCTTTGCCGTCCGCCGTTGCAGCGGCAGCCGCGTCGAACGCGGATTTCTCCGGATCCGCTATGCGTCGAGCAACGGCTTGATCGAGGACTGTAGCGCGCAAGGTCGCGCCAACCGCGGCGGCTCCATTCCCGAGGGCTGCGCGCTTGAGGACGACGCCAATACTATCGTCTATCGACGCTGCGTCATGGACGGTTTTCAGCAATGGCGCGGGCTCGATTACTGGAACGGCGACGGCTTCTCCGACGAAAGCGGCAACAGCAATATCCGCTACGAAAGCTGTCAGGCGCGCGGCTCGACAGACGGCGGTTTCGATTGCAAGAGCGATAATGTCGTTCTGCTGAACTGCACTTCCGAAGCCAACAAGCGCAATTTCCGCGTATGGGGGCGGCGTCCCACGCTCACGAACTGCACAAGCCGAAACCCGGTCTTGCGCGGCAACCCGCTGCAACAAGGCGACATCTGCCATGTTTGGATTGGCGGCGATGACGCGCGCGTCAGCATCTCGAATCTGACGGTGGAGGATCGCGACGCAGTGCCCATTTTCGAGTTTAGCGAAGATGGCGCCTCGATCGAACTGTCCGGGGCCACGCTACATACGCCCCGCGAGAACTGGGGCCGCGTGCGCATCAGCCATCAGGGCGAGCAGGAACTGGTCCGGCCGGACTAGCGGCTCTGACTTGCACGATCGGCCGCGCCAAGCTGTTGTGCTTGTGCGAAGTCCGCGGCGGCGAGCGCAGCGTCACCCTTGGCGCGATAGGCGATGCCGCGATTGTTGTATGCATTGGCGTAGTTCGGGTCGATCGCGATCGCGGCGGTGTAGTCGGCAATCGCTTGATCGAAATTGCCTTGGGCGCGATAGGCGTTGCCGCGATTGTTGAAAGCGCGCGCGAAATGCGGATCGAGCTGAATCGCCTGGTTGTAGTCGCCTATGGCAAGCTCGAAATGACGTTGCTCGGCATGAGCGCCGGCGCGGTTTAGGAAGACGCCGGCGACAGCCGGATCGATGCGAATGGCTGCGTCGAAATCGGCGAGGGCGCGGACGTAATCGTGCTGCGCCCGATAGGCCAGGCCGCGATTGTTGTACGCATTGGCGTAATTCGGGCTCAGTCGGATCGCCTGATCGTAGTCGCTGATAGCCAGATCGAAGCTGCCCTGGTCTCGATAAACGTTGCCCCTGTTGTTGTAGGCGCTGGCAATGCGGTCGGCTTCTTGATTGCTGGTTTGGATCACGTGCGTGCAGGCGATGATCTGCGTGTCCGGCGACATGTGTCCGTCCTGGTTCGCGCAAAAACCGCGCTCACGGTCGAGGACGGTTTGGCCGCGCGCCAGCCCCGTCGCCATTGCTGTAAGCGAGGCGACCGCCAGAATGAGTCGCGTTGCTTTGAGTGCGCTTCTCATATCCCCGAACCCCGCTGCTTGCTGCAGGCTTCGTCATAGCACCAATTTTGGGGGTTCTGAGCACGCATTTGTTTCAACGAGGTGAGGTGCGGCTGAAGAACCCGGGCGCAAAGCGGGGGAGCTCCGTCCGCACGAGTCGAACCGCTTCGGCCAACGACTGCCGCCCTTTGGCAAAGCCGGCCAACACGCCCCAGGCGACCGCGTAGGCGATGGTCCCGCATGTCGCCAAGAACATAAGATCGCTTCCGAAGCGCATTTGCTGGAGCCCCAGCAGCACGCCGAAACAGGCCAGTCCGGCGGCGGCGAACGGAGCCGCCTCGCGGCACAGATCCATAAGCGAGATCGGGCCCTTCCGCGTGACACACCACCAGAGGAAAGGCAGCCGCAGAAGGACGTCGCTCAATGCATACGCCGCGGCCACGCCCACTGCGCCCCAGGGCAGGCCCGCGACAAACGACAGCACCGTGGTGATGGCGCTGAACGCATTCCACACCATGTAAGCCCGGGCGCGACCCTGACTGATGAAGAGGAAGCCCATGGTCATGCTGACCGGGCGATGTACGGCCGCCAGGCAGAGCCACGCGAAGATGGGCGCTGCCGGCTCCCATTGGCGACCTATCAGGAATGGCACAAGCACCGTCGCTGTCACGCCCAGCGCGATGATCCCCGGTGTGAAGGCGAGCAGGAGCAGCCGCATCATCTTGAGGTATGCGCGTCGATAACGCGCGCCGTCCTCCGCCAGTCGCGAGAGCACGGGCACAAGCACGGACTGCAGCACGACATTTATGCGCAATAGCGGAATGAGCGCCAGCTTGTTGCCGCGATCATAGAGCCCAAGTTGTTGTGCGCCGGAAAACCGTCCGATGAGCACGGCGTCGGCTTGGCGCGCGACGAGCGCCGCAGCGTCGCTGACCATGAGGGCGCCGCCAAACTTGAAGAAGCGTACAGTGCCCCTGAAGTCCGGAGACTCGCGTGGCAGCCAGCCGACGCCCAGCCAAACCGCGATCAGCGTCACGAGAGTCGTCGCTGCATAGTCGAACGCCAGCGCCCAATAGTGCGCGCCCATCATGGCGGCGACTATGCCCACGAGCAGACCGACAGCGATGCCGACGGCGCTGATTGCGGCCAGCCATCCAAACCGCATCTGTCGGTTCAACAGCGCTTCCTGGACGTTGGTCAGTCCGCCCATCACCAACAGCAGCGAACAAACCTCGATCACCGCCTCAGCGCGCGGCTCATGATAGAGGCCCGCAACGATCGGCGCCGTGGCGAACATGAATACAGCGCCGCCCACGCCCGCTGCGGTCATGACCCAGAACAGCCCGGATGCTTCTTTTCGATTGATCGCCGGCGACTGGATGATGGCTTGCCCGACGCCGAAATTCAGAAACAGCGCCATGGCGCTGATGATGGGCTCAACCATGGCGTAAACGCCGTAATCGACCGGCGTCAGCAGTCTGGGCAGGACAAGCAGCGACGCGGCCTGGAAGGGCAGCTTGATCACCTGCGCCAATCCGATGGCGACGGCGCCGTTGACCGCATGCGCCTGCATCGAACCGGCGCGCGCTTCGAAGATCGGATCGGTCTCGTTCATGGATCTGGAGGCCAATCTCGCGCTACGGCGCGCGCCGTTCGGACTTGCGCGCCAACGCCATCAGCGTCCAGCCCAGCCAGGCGCGTTCCTGCATGCGCGTGATCGAGTCTACGAGGCCGCCAAGACCGATGGCGCGGATCGGGCGGTGCAGGCGCTCGGAATTGAGGATCTTGAGCGGGCCGCGATTGAACTTCGGCGTAATGGAGAACAGTTCTTCAATCTCGAAGTCCTCGCGCATGAGTTCGACCAGCTCATCGCGGTCCACCCAGCGTCGGTACTGGCCGCGCTCGGGCGGCGCCAGCCTGTTTCTTTGCAGCGCCGTCTTGTTTTGCGTCGCCATCATGAGGAGCCCGCCAGGTTTCAGCAGGCGCGAGCACCTGCGGACAAAGCCGGCCTGATCGGGAACATGGGTCAGCGTCTCCAGCGTCACCACCACGTCAAATTGCTCTTCGCCAAGATCCAATGTGAGGAAATCACCGGCGATGAATTCCGCCTCGGGGAGACGCTCGGCGGCGCGAGCCAGGACTTCGTCTGAGAGGTCGGTGCCGACCACGCGTCCGTATCGTGTAAGATCCGAGCACAGCCAGCCGGCGCCGCATCCGACTTCAATGATCCTGAGATCGCGCCGTCCCATCCTGTCCAGCCATCGGAGGACGACCCGCTGTTGGTCGCTCGAAACGCGCCCTTGTGTCTCTTCTCGGGACACATTCCACTTGTTCCAGAAATTTCGCTGATCTGCTTCGGAATACATGCGCGCCGGCCGGCCCTGGGAAAGTCCGCGCGCAGAATGCGCGCCGCGCCGCCCCGCTGCAACAAGGCTCTCGCGCTCCTGCACATTCAATAGCGCTCCAGGCGATATGCATTGCCTTCGCGCTCGCGGCGCGTGCATAAAGTCGGAAGCGGGGACGGGGTCCTCGCGTTCCGTTTTCGTAGGGCGCCATGGCAAAGTCTGCGGCAGCGCCGTTAATCTTCGTCGTCGGCGCGCGCGGCGTACCCGACGTCGAGGGCGGCTGCGAAAAGAACGCGGAAATGCTTTTCCCGCTGGTCGTCGCGGGCGGCTATCGCGTGACGCTCGTTGGTCTCGCCGACAACATCAAGTCGGATGAATTCAAAGGCGTGCGTCTGCTCAAGGCGCCGCATTCGCGCTTTCTGAAGACCGACAAACTGCTCTGTTACATTGCGGCGATCTTCATGGCGGCGCGCCTGCGTCCGCGCATCGTGCATTTTCAGGGCTTGGGGTCGGCGCTCTTCCTTTGGGCGTACCGGCTCATGGGCGCGAAGGCGGTGGTGCGTTACGGCTCTGCGGACTACATCGTCGGCAAATGGGGCGCCTTGGGCCGGCTCGGCTTCTTGTTGAGCGAATTCCAGCTTCGCTTCGCCGACGCGATCATCGCGGTCACGCCCGCGCTCGCCCAACGGCTCGCCGATCGCGGCATCACCCGGAACATTCACGTCATCGCCAATGCGATCGACAGCATGCCGGAGACAGCTGGCGCCGCTTCAGCGTTCGCCGGCGAAGATTATGTGCTCAGCGTTGGCCGCGTCACGGCGCAAAAGAACGTCGCCAACCTGATTCGCGGCCACTCGCTCTTTGCCGAACGGACGCCAGGCGCGCCGAAGCTCGTCGTCGTCGGCGGTCTTGATGAAGCGCCTTACGTATCAGAACTCCGACCTCTCATGACCGAGCGTGTGTTGCTCGCGGGACGTTTCGCGCGCAGCGCCATGCCGCCCGTCTACCGTGGCGCGAAAGTCTACGTGAACGCGTCGCTGCACGAAGGCAGCTCCAACGCGGTGCTCGAAGCGATCTCGGCCGGCAGCCCGATCCTGCTCAGTGAGATTCCCGAAAACCGCGATCTTGGACTGCCGGATCGGTTCTATTTCGATCCAAATTCGCCTGCGGCGATTGCCGCGGCTTTGGGGCGCGCTTACGCCGATCCGCAAGCATTCGTTGTCGATCCAAGCCGCCATATGACTTGGGATATAGTTGCCGCGCGTACGCTCGAAATTTATCGAAGCATTGCGCCGCTCGAGGACGCATGCGCCCTCGAGATTTCCAACGGCAAAGCGACGATAAGTTCGGGAGCGTCTGGCTGATATGTGTGGGATCTTGGGCGTTGTCCAAGGTCGCGGAATGAAAGTCGACAGCGCCGAAATCGCCGCAGCGGCAGCGGCGATACGGCATCGCGGTCCCGATGATTCCGGGGTGTGGACCGAAGCGAACGTCACCTTCGGGCATCGCCGGCTTTCAATCGTCGACCTTTCGCCGGCCGGCCATCAGCCGATGGTTTCGGCATGCGGGCGCTACGTCCTTACTTATAACGGCGAAATCTACAATCATCGGGTGTTGCGCGCTGAACTCGACGCAAGCGCGCCTCATGCCTGGCGCGGAGAATCCGACTCCGAGGTGCTGCTGGAGACGATTGCACGCCTCGGGATTGAGCGGGCGCTGCAGAAGGCGAACGGCATGTTCGCCTTTGCGCTGTGGGACCGACAAGAAGGACGTCTGTTCCTGGCGCGCGACCGGTTCGGCGAGAAGCCGCTTTATTATGCCGTTCGCGGCGACAGTTTCGCGTTCGCCTCGGAGCTTGTCGCGCTCGAGCA
>JAFEDV010000163.1 GCA_018241475.1 Pseudomonadota bacterium
CATGCGCGCGGGCCTTGCATACGCAAGCCCGGAAGCGCGCACGCTTGCCGCGGCCGTGGCGTCGCTCGCCCATGCGGCGGCGATCTCCGAGAGCGCGGTGCTCGCCGAAGCGCGCGGCCCCTATCCCGGCTGGAACGCCGCCAAGCGCGCGGAAGACGCCATTGTCCGCAACGCCCGCGAAGCTGCCGCCGCTATCACCCATTCCATCGCCACGCGCGCGCGATCCCTCTATGAAGCACTCCCGGGCGCGAAGAACGCCGGCTTGCGCGTCTCCGTGTCGATTGCGTTTGCAAATGACGCCGCCGCCGCACGCCGCACCGGCATTGCGCAGACCGCGCTTGCGCCCCTCGCCGGCATCACCCGGTTCGGGGCGCGCAGCGACGGCAGCTTCGGCCGTCTGCTGAGTGAGGACGCGCGCGCCGGCCTTGCAGTGCTTGGATACGACGATGCCGAGATCGCCGAATTCGCCTTGCATGCCGCGGGCCGCCGAACGCTGAAAGGCGCGCCGGGCGTCAGTCTCGAGCGGCTTGCGGCGCTTGGACTGACCGAGCCGGCGCTGGCGGCGATCGAGGAAGCCGCCGCCGATGCATTCAATCTGCGTGCTGCCGTGCATCCGCTGGTGATCGGCCCGGAGCTTTGCGAAGAGGTGCTGAAGCTGCCGCCCGACATGGCCGCGGGCAAGCGCGGCGATCTCATGATGACGCTGGGCTTCAGCGAGGAGGAGATCACGGCTGCTGAAGCATATTGCATGGGCGCGGGCGATCTCGCCGCCGCCACGGGCTTGGCCGAGCCGCACCGTGCGATCTTCGCCGGCGCGCGCGACATCGCGCCCGATGCGCATATCGCAATGGCCGCGGCCGTGGCGCCGTTTGCGCGCACGGCGCTCGAACTGACGCTGACCGACAAGACCATCGCGCGCCGCGCCGAACTGCTCGAAGCTGCACGCGCTGCGAAAGTCGCGTTGATCAGCATGAATGTCGAAGCGCCGTCCATTACACTGACCCTGCCTTCGCTCGAAGAAGAACCGGAAGAAACCGACCGCCGGCTTCCAGCCGGCAAAGAGACCAGCCGGCAAGATGCCAGCGCTCCGCCTGCTGTCGACGTTCAGCGCAAGAGACTGCCTGAACGACGCAAGGGATATATCCAGAAGTCGGTGGTAGGCGGACACAAAGTCTATCTCCACACCGGCGAGTACGACGACGGCGCGCTCGGCGAGATCTTCATCGATCTGCACAAAGAAGGCGCCGCGTTCCGTTCGCTGATGAACAATTTCGCCATCTCGATTTCGATTGGCTTGCAGTATGGCGTGCCGCTCGAAGAATATGTGGACGCCTTCTTGTTCACGCGCTTTGAGCCGGCAGGCGAAGTGAAGGGCAACGAAACCATCCGCCACGCCACCTCGATTCTCGACTACATCTTCCGCGAATTGGCGGTTTCGTATCTGGG
>JAFEDV010000164.1 GCA_018241475.1 Pseudomonadota bacterium
CGCTCGCGCATGGAGCACACGTTCGGGGAACGCTTGCTCTCCGCGATGCGGCATAGCTTCGGCGGGCATGTTGAGGTGAAGAAGTAGGGCCGTCTGCTTTCGCCTGAATCGGACGTACCCACATGGAAACAAATGGCGCTAAATCTTTTCGTATCCGGTCGTGGACTCGACCGTTAGCGGAAACCAGTGCCGATAGATGCGGACGCCGAAGGTCATCAAACCTGCGAAAATGAAGCCCTGAAAAAATATGATGATCGGTCCGACAACCACAATTGGCGCGAACGCGGCGATTACCTGTGCTCTATCGCGCACGTCCACACCGTTTATGTTCGCTTCGCCTGTGATTGCCGCGCCTACAAAAATGAACAAAGCAATGGCGGTGAAGAAGATGCCGAAGCCGAGCACCCAGCCCACAACAAAGAGGCGGTAGACGCTACCTAACGTCAAATTCCCGTTGACTGTATTTAGCCGCAAATACGCCATTCACTTCTTGCCCCACCGTGCACGGTTCAAAAACACGCTCCAACTTAACCGGATTGACCGGTTTGTTGAACGTCCGCTTCGGGCCAGAAGCGGGAAATTGCTATCCGCCAGCCTTCACGAACTCTCGGATCGCGGCGGCGATCTTGGTTTGGGTCTGGCCGTCGAGATACGGATGCATCGGCAGCGCCAGCACGCGGTGCGCGATGGCTTCGCTGACCTTCAGGCCGCCTACGCCAATGGGGAAGCTTTCGTATGCCGTCTGCTTGTGCAGCGGCTTCGGATAATACTGCGCTGTCGGAATCTCATTGGCGCGCAGGTGCGCGGCGAGGCGGTCGCGATCGTCGGCTTCAATCACATACTGGGCCCAAGTCGAGACGCCGCCCTCGATCACGCGCGGCGTCGTCACCACGCCTTCGAGCATGTGCGCATAGCGATCGGCGACTTCATTGCGCGCGTGGATTTCGTCGGTGAAGATGGCGAGCTTTTCGATCAGGATCGCGGCCTGGATGGTATCGAGGCGCGAATTCATGCCGATGCGGGCGCAATTGTATTTGTCATCGCCACTGGCGCCGTGGAAAGCGATCGAGCGCATCAGCACGTTGTCGGCGTCGTCATTGGTCAGCGTCGCGCCGCCATCGCCGTAGCAGCCAAGCGGCTTGGCCGGGAAGAACGACGTCGTCTGCGCGTCGGCCCAATGCATCGGATGTTTGCCGTGCAGAGTGCACCCATAGCCCTGCGCGCTGTCGGCGATCAGCTTCAGGCCTTCGCGCTTACAAATCGCACTGATCGCTTCGTAGTCCGCCGGTTGGCCGAACAGATCGACAGCGATCACCGCTTTCGGCTCTAGTTTGCCGTCCTTCTTCACGCCCGCAATCGCCGCTTCGAGCGATTTCGGGTCCATGTTGTAGGTGTCCGGCAGCACGTCGACGAACACCGGCGTCGCATTGGTCCACGGTACGATTTCCGCCGTCGCCGCGAACGTGAAGGAGGGCGTGAACACCGCATCGCTTTCGCCCACGCCCCACGCCCACAGCGGCAACACCAAAGCATCGGTGCCATTGGCGGCGCCAATGCAGTGCTTGGCCTGCGCGAACGCTGCGAGCTGACCTTCGAGCGCCTTCACTTCCGGCCCGA
>JAFEDV010000165.1 GCA_018241475.1 Pseudomonadota bacterium
AGCGTGCGCGGCCCGCGCCGGGCAACTCGGGCGCATGATCGTGTTCCGCCAGTCCAATATCGAAGGCGAGCTGGTGAACTGGCTTCAGGAGGCGCGCGACAATGCGGCCGCTGTCATTCTCAATGCCGGCGCCTATACGCACACCTCTGTCGCGTTGCATGACGCGATCAAGGCCATCGGAATTCCCGTGATCGAAACCCACCTCTCAAACCCGGCGGCGCGCGAGGAATTTCGTCACGTTTCACTAGTCGGCCAAGCTGCAATGGGCGTCATCGCCGGCTTTGGCGCAACGTCGTATCTTCTGGCGATCGAAGCGGCCGCGCTGCTCGCCCAACAACAAGGTCAAGACGCGTGAGCAGAAAACCAGCCCGCACTCATGGCAAGGCGCACGACAAGAAGACGCCCACCATCGATGCACAACTCGTGCGCGAACTCGCGGCTGTGCTGGCGGAAACAGGGCTGACCGAAATCGAAATCGAGCGCGGGGAACTACGGCTGCGCTTGGCGCGCACGGCGCACGTTTCCCCCGTCCTCGCCCCTGCCGTGCAAACGCATGTAGTCGCATCCGCGCCTGTTCCAGCGGCGGCCGCGACGCCTGCCCTGGCGGCGCCGCCCGAGCCGCCGGCGGCCCCGGCGAATCCGGCCGAGCATCCGGGCGCGGTGCCCTCACCCATGGTGGGGACAGCCTATCTTGCGCCCGAGCCGGGCGCGGTGCCGTTCATCAAGATTGGCGACAGCGTCAGCGCGGGTCAGACCTTGATGGTTGTGGAGGCGATGAAGACCTTCAACCCGATCCCTGCGCCGCGCGCGGGCAAGGTGACAGCGATTTTGGTCGCCGACGGTCAGCCGGTCGAGTTCGGCGAGCCGCTCGTGATCCTCGAGTAGGCGATGTTTGAGAAGATCCTCATCGCCAATCGCGGCGAGATCGCGTTGCGCATTCATCGCGCCTGCAAGGAGATGGGCATCGCCACCGTGGCGGTGCATTCGACCGCCGATAGCGAGGCGATGCACGTTCGCCTTGCGGACGAAAGCGTCTGTATTGGGCCGCCGCCGGCGCAGCGTTCATATCTGCATATTCCCTCGATCATCGCCGCGGCCGAGATCACCGGCGCGCAGGCGATCCATCCCGGTTACGGATTTCTCTCGGAGAACGCCAAGTTCGCCGACATCGTCACCGAACACGGCATGACCTTTATCGGTCCCACCGCCGAACACATCCGGCTGATGGGAGACAAGATCGCCGCCAAGCAGGCGGCAATCGACACCGGCATGCCAGTCGTGCCGGGTTCAGAGGGAGGGCTGCCCAGCGAAGATGAGGCGCGCAAGGTCGCCAAGAAAATTGGTTATCCAGTGTTGATCAAGGCGGCGGCCGGCGGCGGCGGCCGCGGCATGAAAGTCGCGCGCAGCGCTGAGGAACTGGCGGAAGCGTTCGGTACGGCGCGCGCCGAAGCCAAGGCCGCGTTCGGCAACGACGAAGTCTATATGGAAAAGTACCTGACGCATCCGCGCCACATCGAGATCCAGATCGTCGCCGACAGCCACGGCAACGTCATTCACCTGGGCGAACGCGATTGTTCGCTGCAGCGGCGCCACCAGAAAGTCATGGAGGAAGCGCCCTCGCCTGCGCTCAACGCTGAAGACCGCGCCCGCATCGGCCGCATCACCGCGGAAGCGATCCAAAAGCTCGGTTATCTCGGGGTGGGGACGGTGGAGTACCTCTACGAGGACGGCGAGTTCTATTTCATCGAAATGAATACGCGCCTGCAGGTCGAGCATCCGGTCACCGAGATGATCACCGGGCTCGACCTGGTGCGCGAACAGATCCGCATCGCCGCCGGCGCCGAGCTTTCGGTCAAGCAGGAAGACGTGACCTTCAACGGCCACGCCATCGAGTGTCGTGTGAACGCTGAGAACCCGAAGACATTCCGACCCTCGCCCGGCAAGATCACCGGCTTCCATTCACCCGGCGGGCTGAGCGTCCGCCTGGATAGCGCCATCTATGCGGGTTACACGATTCCGCCGAATTATGATTCCCTCATCGGCAAGCTCAT
>JAFEDV010000166.1 GCA_018241475.1 Pseudomonadota bacterium
AGAAGCGCGAGGTGCCATCGGGCATCAAGCCTTTGCCTTGCGTGGCGCGGATAGCGGTGCAGAGATTGGTCTTGCGCGAGAGGCAGCTTTTGCACTGCCGGCATTCCGGCGTGTAGAGCGGAATGACGTGATCGCCGGGCGCGACACTCGTGACACCCGCTCCGACCTCGCGCACGACGCCCGCGCCCTCGTGGCCTAGGATCGAGGGAAAGATGCCTTCGCTGTCGAGGCCGTCGAGCGTGTAAGCGTCGGTGTGGCAGACGCCGGTCGCCTTGATCTCGACCAGCACTTCGCCCGCCTTCGGACCTTCCAGCTCGACCTCGACGATTTCCAGGGGTTGTTTGGCGGCGAACGCCACGGCGGCGCGAGCTTTCATGGACCCACTCCTTGCACGCGCTTATAGCGCGCCGCAGCGGGCGCTCAAATCTTTCGAAAGACTCTTCGGTGTTGCTTGGTGCGGGCCGGCTTGGACTTCTTCCGTCGGCGTTTGTCCTTGCTGCGCTTGCCTTTCGCCTTGTGCTCCGCGCCGCTGCTCGCCTTCATGGCTCTGGGCGCCGGCGCGGCGTGCAGGAAGATGCGCGACATCCGCTCGATCTTATTGCGCACCGCCGGCTCAACCTCGTCGTCGCGTCGGGCAAGCATACGCACCGCGTCGATCGGCACAACCGCAGCCACAAGTTTGCCGTAGCGGTCAAAGCCGATGATAGTGTTCTGTTTCTGGGCCAAACCCAGCGCCTCGGCAAAGTTGGCGCGCGCCTGCGAGGTCGACAGCGTCTGCGCCTTGGCTGCGCGTGCGCGGCGGCTCTTCCTGAGCGTTGGGGCAGCAATCATAAGGCGCACTCGCTTTCCAGAAAGAGCTCGCCGAAAATAGACTTGCCGCCTCGTACGAAGATGGGCTCTATCGGCGCGATCGTGTCGAACCACATCGGCAGGAAGTCAGCGAAGAACAGGCGACGCTCCCTTTGATGTCCGCACGGCAGCGGATCGTGCGTCCACGCCGCGATATTGGCGGCCCGGCATTCCTCTTTCGAGGGCGTAATCCAACGCAAGATCTCTTGCTGAACCGTCAACGTCCGCGTCGGGAACGCTTCGTTAATGTGTCCGAACAAGACGGCGAGTTTGCGGCGGAACCGCCTTAACTTTCGGTACGCTTCGAAGCTAGTGTTGTACAACTTAGCAAGAGCCAGGCGGGCGCGCTCTTCGACGAAGGACGCTATGCGTGCGTCGCCCTCATTGCCGTCCTGGCGCCGCTTGCGCGGCTTCTTTGCCCCACGCCCCTGGTCAGGCTTTCCGCCGGTGCGCACGGGCTTTCCGCCGCGTTTTTCCCGGCGTTCCTTGCGCTCGCGCGCGCTGCGAGCCTTGCGAATCCGCTCGCCGGGCGCAGCGTGCGGCGGAAACTCGGCCACTTCAAGTGTCCAGACATCCTCCCGCAGCATCAAGACGAAGCCGTAGCCATACATCTCGGACGGGATGATGGAGGCGCGAATTTGCGCGGCGCATTCGAGATCGTCGTCCTGCGGACGGCGCTCGAATTGTTCTTCGGCCTCAACACGAATGGCGGCGATCTGCCACGGCCAAAACTCCCCGTAGATCGCGAGGAACGTTTCGCCCCAAGAGAAATAGAATGGCATGCCCGACTCCCTTGCCATTTTGCTTTTTCGCGTCCTGCAAAATTAGCCGGTCGGGGCCGATCGCGAGCAAACACCTGATCAGGTGCTGGCGTCAACAAGCGCGGCGCTCGGCGCTCCGGTTTGCGCGATGCAAGCACGCAACGCACGCAGAAACGTGACGCCAGAGACACTGCGCCTGCAATATTGTCCGAATACGGAGCATCGAATCTTGACCGCCGATCGGATGGTCGCCTCTGCTCGGCGCGTTGGCAGGGGAGCTGACACCTGCGGGGCGTTGTCAATGGCGCCGGAGACGGTCGGGTCTCCGGCGTCGGTTGATCGATTTCACTCCGCAATCGTTCGGAACCGCTGCGCGTCCCGCTCGTTTCTCTGGCGGCGCCGATCCACTCCCCCGCCCACGGCGCCACCGCAGCACGGGCCGGATCGACCGTGATCCGGCCCACTGCGTGTGCGTGGGCGCCGCCTACAGGCCCATGAAATGGCTAGCGAACCCGCTGTGCCTGTCCC
>JAFEDV010000167.1 GCA_018241475.1 Pseudomonadota bacterium
CGCAAAATATCGCACCAAGGAGGAAGTTGACGACGTGCGCCAGCACCGTGACCCGATCGATCACGTGAAGAAGCTCATCACCGATGGCGGCCACGCCAGCGAAGACGATCTGAAGACAATCGACCGCGAAATTCGCGACATCGTCGTCAAGTCAGCCGAATTCGCGCAACAGAGCCCGGAGCCCGATCCGAGCGAACTTATGGCGGATGTTTATTTGTGAGAGTGACGAACACCATTCGTCATTCCGGGGCATCGCGAAGCGATGAACCCGGAACCCAGGAGGTGACAGAGTGCAGTGCATGTTGCCCCTGGATCCCGGATCGCGCTTCGCGCGTCCGGAATGACGAACTAAAGGTGCAATGGGGCGGAGGGAAACCATGACCACTGAACTGACAATGCTCGCCTATGCCGTGGCGCTGCTCATCGTTCTCGTGCTGATCCAAGCCACGGTCGGCGTGCGCGCCAAGGGCGCCATCCCGATGGCCAACAATCGCGACGACGTCGGTCCCGCCACCGGCTTCCACGCGCGCATGCTTCGGGTGGTCGACAATCACCGCGAAGGCATCACCATGTTCGCGCCGCTGGTGCTGATCGCCGCGGGCGCCAATATTCATAGCAGCATGACCGCGCTTGGCGCGCAGATGTTCTTCTATTCGCGCCTCGTGCACGCAATCCTCTACGTCACTGGCATTCCGCTGGTGCGCCCGCTGTTCTGGGCAGCTGGCCTGGCGGGCACGGTGATCATTCTTCTCGCCATCCTCGGGATCATCAGCTGATGACGCAAATCCTCATGCCTGCGCTGTCGCCGACGATGGAGGAGGGCAATCTGGCGAAATGGCTGGTGAAGCCGGGCGACAGAATCGAACCGGGCCAAGTCATTGCCGAGATCGAGACCGATAAGGCGACCATGGAAGTCGAAGCCGTCGATGAAGGCACGATTTCCGAATTGCTGGTGCCGGAAGGCGCGCAAGGCGTGAAGGTGAACACACCGATCGCGACGCTGAGCAATGGTGAAAGCACTCAATCAACCTCCCCCCAACGGGGGGAGGGCAGGGAGGGGGGGCGAACGACTAGGCCTGCTCCGCAAGCAGCGCGCGCAAACGATCGCCCCCCACCCCCTACCCCCTCCCCCGTTGGGGGAGGGGAGGGCAGCGACCCCGAACTCCCCGCCGGCGCGCAGATGATCAAAATCACGCTGCGCGATGCGCTGCGCGACGCAATGGCCGAGGAGATGCGCCGCGATCCCAGCGTGTTTCTGATGGGCGAGGAGGTCGCCGAGTATCAAGGCGCCTACAAAGTCAGCCGCGAATTGCTGCAGGAATTCGGCCCCGAGCGCGTCGTCGATACCCCGATCACCGAACACGGCTTCGCTGGCCTTGGCGTCGGCGCGGCGATGGCCGGTTTGAAACCCATCGTCGAGTTCATGACTTGGAATTTTGCGATGCAAGCCATCGACCAGATCATCAATTCCGCCGCCAAGACGCTCTACATGTCCGGCGGCCAGATCAAATCCTCGATTGTCTTCCGCGGTCCCAATGGCGCGGCCTCGCGCGTCGCCGCGCAGCACAGCCAGGATTATTCGTCCTGGTACAGCCACGTGCCCGGCCTCATCGTGATCGCCCCGTACGACGCGGCGGACGCGAAAGGCTTGCTCAAGTCCGCCATCCGCAATCCCAACCCCGTCGTCTTCCTCGAGCACGAAATGCTCTACGGCCACGAGTTCGAAATTCCGGATGTGAAGGATTGGCTCGTGCCGATCGGCAAGGCTCGCATCCGCCGCCAAGGCGCCGACGTCACCATCACCGCGCACTCGCGCATGGTTGCGCACGCGATGAAGGCGGCGGAAGAGCTGGAGAAGGAGGGCATCGACGCCGAGATCATCGATCTGCGCACGCTGCGTCCGCTCGACACCGCTGCCATCGTCGAAAGCGTGAAGAAGACCAACCGCCTCGTCACCGTGGAAGAAGGCTGGGGCCAGTCCGGCGTCGGCGCCGAAGTCTGCGCGCGCGTGGTGGCCGAGGCGTTCGACTATCTCGATGCGCCGCCCACACGCGTGCACCAAGTCGACGCGCCGCTCGCCTATGCCGCCAATCTCGAAGCGCTAGCGCTGCCGAGCGTCGACAAGGTGATCGAGGCGGTGAAGGCGGTCACGTACCGATGATGCTGCGGTCTAACCGATTTCGCGCGCACCCCTTCTCCCTTGCGGAGAAGGGGCCGGGGGATGAGGGGCGAACACACACGCGTGGTGCGTGCA
>JAFEDV010000168.1 GCA_018241475.1 Pseudomonadota bacterium
ACAATTGGTCAACGCTTTCTTCATCCGGACTAACGGAGCGTTACGCTTGAGCGGCGTCGCGTTTCGATCGGAGCCAGGCGCCTCGATCACCGCGAGCCGTATGGTTTCCGGCGCGTTCATCTCTCGCCAAGTGCAGATGCCGGTGAGCTTCGAGATCACGCGCATCTCGCAACCCGTCGAAGGCGGTCTTTACCAAACAGCGCTTCGCTACGGCGCGACCGACCGGGAAATCAACGCGCTTGCGAATGCATTCGCCTACGACGTCGACTTCCAACGCGACGTTCGTCCCGGCGATCACTTCGAACTCGTGTTCGAGCGCTTCTATGACGATCAAGGCAACACGGTGCGAACGGGCGACATGCTCTTCATTGCGCTGGAAAGTCGCCAGGGTCGCCGCGAGTTCTATTCTTTCTTGGCCCCCGGCGACGCACAGCCGACCTGGTATGACGCCGACGGCAGCAGCGCGCGGCGCTTCCTGATGAAGACCCCGATCAACGGCGCGCGCCTCTCGTCCGGGTTCGGCATGCGCATGCATCCCGTGCTTGGATATTCGGCGCTGCATCGCGGTGTCGATTTCGCAGCCCCGATCGGGACCCCAATCCTCGCCGCCGGCGACGGCGCCGTCGAGCGCGCGGGACCGTTCAGCACGTACGGCAATTACGTGAAAATCCGTCACGCCAACGGCTATGAGACGGCCTACGCCCATATGTCGCGTGTCGCAGTGCGCGTAGGTCAGCGTGTGCGCCAGGGCGAGATCATAGGTTTCGTTGGCGATACTGGCCGGGCGACCGGACCGCACTTGCACTACGAAGTGCTGAAGCGCGGCGACCAAATCAACCCGATGGCGCTGCAGGTGCCTAACGGGCGCAACCTTACCGGCCGTGCGCTCGAACTCTTCCAGATTGAACGGGCGCGCATCGACACGATCCGCCTGACGCGCGACCGCGAAGCGCTGCCGCATACGCAGCAGGTGTCGGCTGCGGCGACTGAGTGATTCGGGGGCGCGACGCCTTTTCCGATTGAGCCCCGGGAAGTTTCGACGCACCTTGAGATGGTCGACTCACGGGGTCTTGGGCTTTCCTGGCTCACCCAGGAACAGTTGAAACGGGCGCTATGCCGATCCGAGCACTCATTGCCGACGACCACGAGTTGTACCGCAGTGGCCTCAGGCACCTTCTTGTCGATGCCTTGGGTGTCGGCGAGGTCCGTGAGGCCGAGACGCTCGATCAGGCGATCGAGATGCTCACCGGCGAGGGCGCCGGCGATCTTATCCTTGTCGATCTGCGCATGCCTGGCATGTCCGGCGCCGAAGCGTTATCGGCATTGCGCGACGGCTTCCCCGAGGCGAAGGTCGCCGTGGTTTCGGCGCTCGATGGCCGAGACGATATCATCGCGGCGCTTGCCGCCGGGGTGCACGGATATATCCCGAAGTCGTTGCCATCGTCCGA
>JAFEDV010000169.1 GCA_018241475.1 Pseudomonadota bacterium
AAGAAATGGCCGGGAGTATGGATGGGGTGCGACATCATCGAATCGTTGAGGAGGGGGACGCGGACGCGCTGATCGCGGCGGAAGGGGATGGGCGCGGTCACCTCGCTGTAGCGCTGGCCGTCGAACGACCACATGAAGCGCTCCATGTTGCCGGTCAGATGCAGTTCGAGCGCGCGCGAGGGCGGGCGCGTGTCCGGATTGGGATCGAGCGCCTCGAGATCGGTGTAGACGAGCACGCGGTGGCCGACATTCTCGAGACCTTGGCCGGGCTCTCCGGTGCGGTCGACCGGCATTGGCGAGATGGTCTGCACGCCCGGTCCCATCACCACCTGCGGGGCGTTCGCCGGATTGCGCATGGACATGTTCATGCCGTCCATGTTCATCGATGCGCCTGAGCCCGACGCGTGCTCGCCGTGATTGCCGCTCATGTCCGCGCCCGGCCGGCTCATGCTCATGCCGCTCATGTCCATGCCCATGTCGCGCATGTTTGCGAGCGGCCGTGGGCGCAGCGGCGGAACCTCGGCCGTCATGCCCGCATGCGGGGCAAGGGTGGCGCGGCCCATGCCGGAGCGATCGACTGCTTCGGCGACAAGCGTGAAGGCGCGATCTTCTGTCGGATGCACGATCGCATCGAAAGTCTCGGCGATCGAGATTTGGAATTCATCGACCGTGACCGGCTTCACGTTCTGACCGTCGGCCTGCACGATCTCGAGCGGCAAGCCGGGAATGCGCACGTTGAAGAGCGTCATCGCCGCGGCATTGATGAAGCGGAGGCGCACGCGCTCGCCCGGCTGAAACAGCGCCGTCCAGTTGTCGCGGGGTCCGTGGCCATTGATCAGGAAGGTATAGGTCGAGCCGGTGACATCGGAGATGTCGGTGGGATCCATGCGCATGCCCGCCCATTGCATGCGGTCGTTCAGCGACTGTCCGCGTCCGGCGAGCAGATCGGCGGCGGTCTGGCGCTGCATGTTGAAATAGCCGGACTGCTGCTTCAGCCGCTCAAAGATCAGGTGCGGATGCATGAAGCTGAAGTCCGAAAGCACGACGACATATTCGCGGTCATAGGCAATCGGATCGGCGCCGCTTGGATCGATGATGATAGGTCCGTAATGACCTTCCTGTTCCTGCAGCCCCGAATGGCTGTGGTACCAATAGGTGCCCGACTGAACGATCGGGAAGTCGTAAACGAAAGTCTCGCGAGGGCGGATGCCTGGAAAGCTCAGGCTGGGAACGCCGTCGAATTGATGCGGCGCCAACACGCCGTGCCAATGGATCGAGGTGTCTTCATCGAGAGCATTGGTTACCGAAAGACGCACGTTCTGACCCTGGCGCAAACGAATGAGCGGAGCAGGCACCGTGCCGTTGATCGCGACCGCGTGACCCATGCGCCCATCGACGTCCAAATGCGTGCGGCCGACGGTAAGCGCGATATCGGACCCCGAGAGCGCGCTCGGCGAGAGCGTGTTGGCGGATGCGGTTTGCGCCCAGGCCGGCAGCAGATTGGCGAGGCCCGCGCTCGCGCCGAGCAGGGCTGCGTTGCCAAGGAAAGTGCGGCGTCCAAGCGGTCTCATGGTTCTGCTCTCCACCGCGGCCTAGAAGGCCATGTGGTTTTTTGAGTGATCTCACCGCCGAGATAG
>JAFEDV010000016.1 GCA_018241475.1 Pseudomonadota bacterium
CGAAGCTAGCGCCCCGCGGCGGTCTGCCTTGCGAGCGCGGCAAGCAACGCGCGCCAGTGCTCGGCCTGGCGCATCTGGAACGGCTGCAGCGGGAAGCCGTGGCGGGCCACGTGTTCCTGGGGGATGGCATCCCAGCCGCGATGCTCGACCGTCACGCGGGGTTCATCGTCGCCCACCCGCTCGAAACGCACCTCGACGTATGTGGCTTGATCGGGCGCGAAGGTCCCGTGCCGCCAGCTGAGAGCAAGCCGCTCGCCGGGGACCCAGGCGCTGATGCGGCCGATCTCGAAGGTCGTTCCATTCGCCAGATCGGTGACAAGCCGCCCGTCCTCGCCCGGCTCAAACCGCAACTGCCCGTCCCCACGCGGGGTCAGTTGGAAAAGCCCATTCGGTCTCCACCAGAGCCCGATCTCCCGCGTGAAGACATCGAAGGTCTCCTGCGGCGTGGCTTTGATTCGGAGAGACACAATGACCGCGGAAGTCATGGGCCGCGCTCACTTCCGTTTCTCGATGTGTGCTTTGAGCGATGCGAGCTGATTGACCCACATACGCTCGGTATCGGCGAGCCATTTTTTCAGATCGGCCATGGCGCCGTCCTTCAATGCATAGATGCGTACGCGCGCGTCGAACTCCGGATGGGTCTCCTCCACCAGACCGCTGGCCTTCAGCGTCCGCAAATGCCGGCTCATCGCCGGCGCCGGCAGCTTCAGCGCTTCCGCAAGCTCGCCGGCGCGGCGCGGACGCTGGCCCAGCAATTCGACCGTACGCCGCCGGTCGGGGTCGGCGAGCGCGGCAAGGGTCGCGTCGATGGAGCGCCTGGCGCTCACAGGCGCTTTTGAGTCTTGAGGCCAGACGCCTTGTCCCAGTCGTCGGAGGTCATTCGTTGAACTGTTTGGCCGAAGGTCCAGATGTGACCTTCCGGATCGACGCAGCGATAGGTGCGATCGCCGTAGAATTGCGTGTCGGGCTCCTGCAGAATTTTCGCACCGGCCTTGCGCGCGCGTTCGCAGTGTTCGTCCAAGCCGGCGTCAAGTTGCACGTGCACGGTTTGAGTGTTGAAGCCGTCGATGGATTTCGGGCTGCGGTGCTTGTCGGTCCATTCCGTGCCGACCATCACCACGGAATTGCCGAAGCTCATCTCGGAGTGCGCCAGGTTCCCTTCGGCGTCGAGGATGACGAACAGCGGCTCGAAACCGAACGCTTCCTCCAGCCAACGGAACGCCGCCTTCGGATCCTTGTACGAAAGTGCGCTCGAAAGCCCCTTGGAGCGGTAGAAATCGCCGGACATAAGCGTCTCCTTTGCATTTCGGCCAATATTTCTACTTTATGATAACTATCTGTCAAGAGCGCATGTTAAAAAGGGCCGCCCTCGCGAGCGGCCCTCTGAACCTCGAACTGCGTCACCCGCGTTAGCCTTCGTCGGTGTAGATGGCTTCCGGACGCGGGCCGCTGTCCTGACCGCGGGCGTTTTCGTCGCGATCGACAAGTTCGATTACCGCGAGCGGAGCGTTGTCGCCGTAACGGAAGCCCGCCTTCAACACCCGCGTGTAGCCGCCGGCGCGCGCCTTGTAGCGCGGGGCGATGGTTTCGAAGAGCTTCCTGGTCTGGTCCTGGTCGCGCATGCGCGCGAGCACCAGGCGGCGCGAGCCGAGGTCGCCCTTCTTCGCCAGCGTAATCAGCCGCTCGACCACGGGCCGAAGCGCTTTCGCCTTCGGCAGCGTCGTCACGATCTGCTCGTGCTTGACCAAAGCCGCAGCCATGTTCGCAAACATCGCGCTGCGATGGCTTGCGGTGCGGTTCAGTTTCTTGTGTCCGACGCCGTGGCGCATTGTGCTTCCCCAAGCCGGTTGTAGGCCGGCTCTCTTGGTTAGATCTGATCTTCGTATTTCTTGGCGAGTTCTTCGATGTTCTCAGGCGGCCAGTTCTCGACCGCCATGCCGAGGTGCAGCCCCATCGAGGCCAGTACTTCCTTGATCTCGTTGAGCGACTTGCGGCCGAAATTCGGCGTACGCAGCATCTCGCCTTCCGACTTCTGGATGAGGTCGCCGATATAGACGATGTTGTCGTTCTTCAGGCAGTTCGCCGAACGCACCGAAAGCTCGAGTTCGTCGACCTTCTTCAGAAGCGCCGGGTTGAACGGCAGATCGGGCTTCTCGCCGCCTTCCTTCTTCGCCTTCGGCTCCTCGAAGGTGATGAAGACTTGCAGCTGGTCCTGCAGGATGCGCGCGGCGTAGGCGATCGCATCTTCCGGGCGGATGGCGCCGTTGGTTTCCACTTCGATGACGAGCTTGTCGTAATCGAGCACCTGGCCTTCGCGCGTGTTGTCGACGCGATAGGCGACACGGCGCACCGGCGAATAGAGCGAGTCCACGGCGATCAGGCCGATCGGCGCATCGTCCGGCCGGTTCTGTTCGGCCGGCACGTAGCCTTTGCCATTATTGATGGTCAGCTCCATGCGGATGGAGGCGCCGTCGTCGAGCGTGCAGATGACGTGATCGGGATTGAGGATTTCCATGTCGGAAACCGTCTGAATGTCGCCGGCCTTCACTTCGCCGGGGCCGGACTTGGTCAGCATCACCCGTTTCGGTCCCTCGCCGCGCATGCGGATGGCGACCTGCTTCAGGTTCAGCACGATGTCCGTCACGTCCTCACGGACACCCTGGATCGAACTGAATTCGTGCACGACGCCGTCGATCTGCACCGAGGTGATCGCAGCGCCCTGCAGCGAGGAGAGCAGCACGCGGCGAAGCGCATTGCCGAGCGTGAGGCCGAAGCCCCGCTCGAGCGGTTCGGCGATCAGCGTGGCGCGCCGCGCCGGATCGAAGCCGTGTTCGACCACGGGCTTCTTGGGGCGGATCAGTTCGAGCCAGTTCTTTTCAATCGACATCATGCTCATTCAATTCACCTCATCGGCGCTCGCGCAATCGCGCGTGCCGCCGCCGCAAAAACCTTGGACGCGGCGGCGCTAGACTCTCCGACGCTTAGGGGGCCGGCATCCATTGTGCGGGATCGGCGTCACGTCTCGGATCGACGTCACCGTGAATCCGACCGCCTGCAAAGCGCGAAGCGCGCTTTCGCGCCCCGATCCGGGGCCCGACACGTTCACTTCAAGCGTGCGCATGCCGTGTTCCATCGCCTTGCGGCCCGCGTCCTCGGCCGCGACCTGCGCAGCGTAGGGCGTCGACTTGCGCGAGCCCTTGAAGCCCATGGTGCCCGCGCTCGACCATGCGATCGTGTTGCCTTGCGCGTCGGCGATGGTGATGTGCGTGTTGTTGAACGACGCGTTCACGTGCGCGACGCCCGTCACGATGTTCTTGCGCTCGCGCTTCTTTACGCGGGTTGTGTCTTTGGCCACTGGGTCCCGTCCTTATTTCTTGGTGGCGATCTTCTTGCCGGCGATCGGCTTCGCCGGGCCCTTGCGCGTGCGGGCGTTGGTGTGGGTGCGCTGACCGCGAACCGGCGGGCCCTTGCGGTGACGAAGACCGCGATAGCAGCCGAGGTCCATGAGCCGCGTGATGTTGGTCGCGGTTTCGCGGCGAAGGTCGCCTTCCACCGTATAGTCGCGGTCGATGGCCTCGCGGATTTGCAGAACCTCGGCGTCGGTCAGGTCGCTGACCCGGCGTTCGGGCGTGAGGCCGACTTTCTGCATGATTTCCTTGGCGTGGGCCCTGCCGATGCCGTGGATGTATTGCAGCGCGACTTCGACGCGCTTCTGGGTCGGAATGTTTACGCCGGCGATACGGGCCATGTTGGCGATGCTCCAAACGCAATAGACGCGACGCCGCCGGGCCCTGCTGGGTCCGGGGAGCATCGCGGGTGTTGTTTCGCGAAGGCGCGGTTATAGCGAGGCAAAGTGCCGCGTCAACCAGCCGAAGCCCGCCTTTCCGGCTGTATCCCGGCTCCATTCGCCGCATCAAAATGGGCGCGTGCAGCCTGAATGCAAGGCTGGTGGCGGATCGCCCATTCGCCAAGCGCGGCCACGGGCGCCAGCAGGTCGCGCCCGAGGTTGGTCAGTTCATAATCCACCCGCGGAGGGATGGAGGGGGTCACCGTCCGCTTGACCAGACCGTCTCGCTCCAGATTGCGGAGCGTGAGGGTCAACATGCGCTGGGAGATACCCCCGATCATGCGTTTGATTTCATTGAACCTCCGGGATCCCTCCCCGAGCCGCATGATGATTAGGACGGACCACTTGTCGCCGACGCGGCTGAGAATTTCGGACACCGCCCGGCAATCGTGCGACTGGGGATCGGAAACACGAATGTGCCCCGGTGATGGATTTGTGCGTTCTTGAGCGGCCTTCATAGGCACTCATATAGCCCCGGTATCTGTCCTATACTAGGGGAACAAAAATGACCAAAGTGGCCGTCATCGTCGGGAGCCTGAAGAAGACCTCCCTCAACCGCCAGTTTGCATTGGCGCTAGCCAAGCTCGCCCGGCCCAAGCTCGATTTGAAAATCGTGGAGATCAGCGACCTGCCCTTCTACAGCGAGGATGCCGAAAAGGAGACGTCCGCCGCCGTCATTCGTTTCAAGAGCGAAATTGAAGGCGCGGACGCGGTGATGTTCATCACCCCGGAATACCTGCGTTCGATTCCCGGCGTCCTGAAGAACGCCATCGAGTGGGGCGCGCGGCCGTACGGGCGGAATTCGTTCGCGGGAAAGCCGGGCGCGATCGCGGGCGTCACGCCCGGCGCCATCGGCACCGCGGTTGCGCAATCGCAGCTGCGCTCGATTGCGCCTGTGCTCGACATCGCGCTCATCTCGCAGCCCGAACTCTATCTCTCGCTGAAGCCCGGACAGATCAACGAGAACGGCGAAGTCGTGGACGAAGCACTGAAGAGTCTGTTGCAAACTTTCGTCGATCGCTTCGCGGCTTGGATCGACCGCCTACAGCAAAAGCCGGCGCTGCGGTTCTAGAGCATGTTGCGTTCGGCTCAAACACAAGGCGCGTCGCTCCCCGCCCCGGATCAGGTCCGGGGTCGCGGAACGCGAGCGCCAATCCGGGATCCATGGACGGACCGGACGCAAGCCTATGACTGGGCCCCGGATCTCGCGCTACGCGCTCGCCCGGGGGACGTTGATAGCTAATGATTTGAGCGAAGACGTCTTAGCGGCAATCAGCGCGCGTCGATCGTCTTCGCGATAGCGCGCGCGACGCCTTCGACGTCGGCCATGCCGTCGACGCCGACGAGTTTGCGTTGCTTCTCATAGTACGGGATGAGCGGCGCGGTCTGGTCGAGGTAGGCTTTGAGGCGCACCTTGAAACTATCGGGATTGTCGTCCTTGCGGCCCTCTTCAGCAAAGCGCTTGGCGACGCGGTCGATGAGCTTTTGCGAATCCACTTCAAGCCGGATGACGCGATCGATCTTACGACTGTGCCGCGCCAGCATCGAGTCCAACGCTTCGGCTTGAGCGACCGTTCGCGGAAAGCCGTCGAAGATGAAGCCTGCGGCTTGTGGGTTGGCGGCAAGCGCCTCCTCGATCAGTGCGATGACGATCTCGTCCGACACCAGCGAGCCGGAATCCATGATCGCCGCAACGCGCTTGCCCAGTTCGGATCCGGAGGCGCGCGCCGCCCGCAGCATATCGCCGGTCGAGAGTTGCACATAGCCGCGTTCGGCGACGAGTCGCTTTGCCTGCGTTCCTTTTCCGGCCGCCGGCGGCCCGAACAGGATGAGGTTCATCGCCGGATGCTCGGGGGCGCATTGCCGCGCAGCTTCGAGCGCTTGATCAGGCCCTCATATTGGTGCGCCACGAGATGCGATTGAATCTGGGCCACCGTATCGAGTGTGACCGAGATGACGATCAGGATCGAGGTGCCGCCGAGATAGAAGGGCACGTTGTAATAGGAGATGAGGATTTCCGGCAGCAGACAGACGACGGTGATGTAGGCCGCGCCCAGCACCGTGAGGCGCGTCAGCACGAAGTCGAGATACTCGGCGGTCTTCTTGCCCGGCCGGATGCCCGGCAGGAAACCGCCATATTTGCGCAGATTGTCGGCGGTCTCTTCCGGATTGAACACGATCGAGGTGTAGAAGAACGTGAAAAAGATGATGCCGAGGCCGTAGAGCACCATGTGACCGGGCTTGCCATAGCCAAAGGTCGCCAGGAACGTGGTCACCCAGTCCGGCGCGTTGGCGCCCATCCCGGAAAAGGTGATGACCGTTTGCGGCAAGAGCAGCAGCGACGAAGCGAAGATCGGCGGAATCACGCCGGAACTGTTGAGCTTCAGGGGCAGGAACGAGCTCTCACCCATGAACATGCGGTTGCCCTGCTGGCGCTTGGGGTACTGCACCACCAGCCGCCGCTGCGAGCGTTCGATGAACACGATGAGAACGATGGCGGCGATCATGATGGCGCCGATCGCCAGCACGCCGAAATAATTCACATCGCCCGCACGCGCCAAGGATAGCGTCTGGAATATGATCCGCGGCGCGTCGGCGATGATCCCCGCCATGATGATGAGCGAGACGCCGTTGCCGATGCCGCGTGAAGTGATCTGCTCGCCCAGCCACATCAGGAACATGGTTCCGCCGGTAAGCGTGATCACGGTCTCTGCGACGAAGAACGGTCCCGGGTTGGTGACGAGGCCCTGACTCGCCATCAGCCCTTCGGCGATGCCGAATGACTGCGCTATTGCGAGCACAAGAGTCAGGTAGCGCGTGTACTGGTTGAGCTGCTTGCGCCCGACCTCGCCTTCCTTTTTCAGCCGCTCGAGCGAGGGAATGGAGGTCGACATCAGCTGAATGATGATCGAGGCCGAGATATACGGCATCACGTTGAGCGCGAAGATCGCCATGCGCTTCACGGCGCCGCCCGACATCATGTTGAACATGCCGAGGATGCCGTTCTGCTGGCTTTGGAACGCGTGCTCGAAGGCGACCGGATCGACGCCCGGAATCGGGATGAACGTGCCGATGCGATAGACGATGAGCGCAAGCAGCGTGAACCAGATGCGCTTCTGAAGGTCGGTCGCCTTCGAGAAAGCCGCGAAATTGATATTGGCGGCGAGTTGTTCTGCGGCCGATGCCATGCGCTCTCCGAATTAACTCCTCCACCGCTTGCGGGGGAGGTGGCGAGCGAAGCGAGGCGGAGAGGGCGACGCCCCCTCAGTCTCGCGGGCTACGCCGCTCGACAACTCCCCCGTTCACGGGGGAGCAGTTCACGCCGTTGCTGTTTCCGCCTTGGGCGGGCTCAGCACCGTCACCTTGCCGCCGGCCTTCTCCACTGCGGCAACCGCCGCCGCCGAGGCCCCCGACACGGTGATGTTCACTTTGGCCTTGAGTTCCCCGCGTGCAAGGAGGCGCACGCCGTCTTTCTTCCGCCGCAGCAGTCCGGAGGCGACGAGCGCGTCTTCGGTGATCTCGTTCTTGGCGTCGAGCGTCTTGTTATCGATGGCCTTTTGCAGATCGCCCAGATTGATCCAAACGGTCCGCTTCGGCGCCAGCGGGTTAAAGCCGCGCTTCGGCATGCGCATGTGCAGCGGCATCTGGCCGCCTTCGAAACCATTGATCGAAACGCCGCGGCGGGACTTCTGGCCCTTCACGCCGCGCCCGCCCGTCTTGCCCTTGCCAGACCCGACGCCGCGTCCAACGCGCATCAATTCCTGCGTGCTGCCCGGATTGTCAGCCAATTCATTCAACTTCATCGTCTTGCTCCGGTCAGTCGTCAGTAATCAGTAGGCGACCCAACTGACCATTGACTACTCACTTCACTACTTCGACCAGGTGCTGGACCTTGCGGATCATGCCCTGCACCGCGGGCGTATCCTCGAGTTCAACCGTCTGGTTGGCGCGCTTCAGGCCGAGGCCCATCAGTGTCGCGCGCTGAGTGTCGTCGCGGCGAACCGGGCTGCCGATCCGGCGCACCTTCACCTTGTTTCCGCTGGTCGCCGGCTTCTTCGTCGCCATGGCCTAACCCTCCGCCGCAACCTCGCCGATGCTCGCGCCATCCTTGCGGCGTGCGACGAGATCGGCGACTTTGAGACCGCGACGGTTGGCGACGTGGCGCGGCGAACTCTGTTCTTTGAGCGCGTCGATCGTCGCGCGCACCATGTTGTACGGGTTCGATGAGCCGTTCGACTTGGCGACGACGTCGGCGACGCCAAGCACTTCGAGCACGGCGCGCATCGGACCGCCGGCGATCAGGCCGGTGCCGGGTGGCGCCGAACGCAGCATCACTTTGCCAGCCCCCCAGCGGCCGCGCCCGTCATGGTGCAGCGTGCGGCCTTCGCGCAGCGGCACCCGGATGAGCGACTTCTTGGCTTCTTCCGTGGCTTTGCGGATCGCTTCCGGAACTTCGCGCGCCTTGCCGTGGCCGTAGCCGACGCGGCCCTTCTTGTCGCCGACGACCACAAGCGCCGCGAACGCGAAGTTCTTGCCGCCCTTCACCACCTTGGCGACGCGATTGATCGCCACGAGCTTGTCGACCAGTTCGCCTTCGACGCGCTCTTCGGCCGGCTGACCGTCGCGCGAACCGCGACGGCCGCGCTCGCCTCCCGGACCGCGGCCGCCGGAACCGCGACGCGGCGGGCGTGGGCCGCGGCTGCGCGGCTGTTCGGGTGCTGTCTCCGCCGGCGGACCGCCTGCTGTTTCGTCGCTCATGCGATTGTCCTCAGAAATCCAGACCGCCCTCGCGGGCGGCGTCGGCAAGCGCTTTCACGCGGCCATGGAACAGATAGCGGCCGCGATCGAACACGACGCTTTTTTGACCCGCCTTGAGCGCACGCTCGGCGATGAGCTTGCCGACAGCGGCCGCGCCGGTCTTGTTCGAACCCTTCGCCTTGACCGCTTCCTCAAGCGAAGACGCCGAGGCCACGGTGACGCCCTTCTTGTCGTCGATCAGCTGCGCCGAGATGTTCTTCGACGAGCGGAAGACCGAGAGACGCAAGCGGCCGTCGCCGACATTGCTCTTCAGGCGCGTGCGATTGCGCTGCGCGCGGCGTTCGGTGGAAGTGAGTTTCCGGGCCATGGCTTACTTCTTCTTGCCTTCCTTGCGGCGGATGTACTCGCCGACATAGCGCACGCCCTTGCCCTTGTACGGCTCCGGCGGGCGGTGCGCGCGGATTTCAGACGCGGCCTGACCGACGACCTGCGGGTCGATGCCGCTGATCTTGATCTCGGTCGGTTTCGGCGTCGCCAGCGTCACGCCTTCCGGCGGCGTGTAGATGATCTCGTGGCTGTAGCCGAGATTGAGCTGCAGGTTCTTGCCTTGCATCGCGGCGCGATAACCGACGCCGGTCATTTCGAGGTTCTTTTCGAAGCCTTGCGTCACGCCCTTGATGTTGTTGGCGAGCACGGCGCGGGCGGTGCCCCACAGCGCCCGCGCGCGCGGTGTTTCATGGCGCGGCTTCACGGTGATCGCGCCGTCGCCGAACGACACCGCCACAGCGTCGTGGGCGCGGAAGTTCAGCGTGCCTTTGGGGCCTTTTACGCTCACCTCCTGGCCCTTCACCGTGACGGTGACGCCGGATGGGGCGGCGATGGGTTTCTTGCCGATGCGTGACATCAATAGACCTCGCAAAGGATCTCGCCGCCGACATTGGCGTCGCGCGCGGCGGCATCGCTCATCACGCCTTTCGGCGTCGAGAGGATGGAAATGCCGAGGCCGTTGCGGACGAGCCGGAGATCCTTGATCGCCGAATAGACGCGGCGGCCGGGTTTCGAAACGCGCTGGATTTCGTGGATCGCCGGCGCGCCTTCGAAATACTTCAGCTCGATTTCCAGCTCCTTGCGGCCATCGGTCTCGATCTCGCGAAATTCGCGGATGTAGCCTTCGTCCTTCAACACTTGCAGCACGCGGGCGCGCAACATCGAAGCCGGCGAAGTGAGCTTGGACCGGTGGCGCAATTGGGCGTTGCGGATGCGGGTGATGAGATCGCCGACGGGATCGTTCAGGTTCATATCCGTCTCCTCACCAGCTCGACTTGACCATGCCGGGGACCTGGCCGTTGGAAGCCAGTTCGCGGAGCGCGATGCGCGAGAGCTTCAGCTTGCGATAGAAGCCGCGTGGGCGGCCCGTCAGTTCGCAGCGGTTGCGAATGCGCGTTGGCGAGGCGTTGCGCGGCAGCTGCGCCAGCTTCAGGCGCGCCGCGTAACGCTCTTCGAGCGGCAGATTTTCGTCGAGCGCAGCCGCTTTCAGCTTGGCGCGGCGGTTCGCGTACTGCTTCGCCAGGCGCTCGCGCTTGCGGTTGCGTTCGATGGAGCTTGTCTTCGCCATGCTTTCCTTCTCTCCCGATGCGTTCTGGGGTGGACGCTCTTGCGAGCATCAGTTCCGGAACGGGAAATCGAACTCCTTCAACAGGGCCTTGGCTTCGTCGTTGGTGCGCGCAGTCGTGCACACGACGATGTCCATGCCCCAAATCTGATCGATCTGATCGTAGTTGATCTCCGGGAACACGATGTGCTCCTTGAGGCCCATGGCGTAGTTGCCACGGCCGTCGAAGCTCCTGCCATTCAGGCCCCGGAAGTCCTTCACGCGCGGCAGCGCAATGGTGACGAGACGATCGAGAAACTCGTACATCGCATCCTTGCGCAGCGTGACCTTGCAGCCGATGTTCATGCCCTCGCGCAACTTGAAGGCTGCGATCGACTTGCGCGCCTTGGTCGGCACCGGCTTCTGACCGGCGATCGCAGTCAGCGCATCCATCGCCGACTTCAGCTTCTTCGAGTCCTGGGTGGCCTCGCCGACGCCCATGTTGATCACGATCTTTTCCAGACGCGGAATCTGCATGTCGTTGCTGTACTTGAACTCGTCGCGCAGGCGTTTCTTGATCTCGCCGTTGTAGCGAGCCTTCATGCGCGGCACGTAGTCCTTCGGCTTCGGCGTGCGCGGACGCGCGGGCGCCGCCGCTTCCTTGCCTTTCGCCTTCTTTTCGCCGCCGCCCTTGTCCGCCTTCGGGGCGGCTTGCGGCTTGGCGTCAGCCTTCGGTGTCTTTTGTTCGTCAGACATCGATCTGCACTCCAGAACCCTTGGCGACACGCACTTTGCGGCGCTGAGCGCCTTCGCCAATCATCTTGAATCCGATGCGCGTCGGTTTGCCCGTCTTCGGGTCGCGCAGCGCCACGTTCGAGACATGGATCGGCGCTTCCTTCGAGATTACGCCGCCGTTCGGATGCGCGATGTCGGGCTTTGTATGACGCTTCACCATGTTCACGCCTTCAACGACAATACGGTTGTCAGCGGTGATGACGCGCACGACCTTGCCCGTGCGGCCCTTGTCCTTGCCGGCGATGACGACGACGGTGTCGTCCTTGCGGATGCGGGCGGCCATTAGAGCACCTCCGGCGCGAGCGAGATGATCTTCATCTGGTTCCTGGCGCGCAGTTCGCGCGGAACCGGCCCGAAGATCCGGGTGCCGATCGGTTCGCCCTGCTTGTTGACGAGGACGGCGGCGTTGGAATCGAATCGGATGGTCGAGCCGTCCTTGCGGCGTAGGTCCTTGGCCACGCGCACGACGATGGCCTGCACGACATCGCCCTTCTTGACGCGGCCGCGCGGCATCGCCTCCTTGACCGAGCAGACAATGGTGTCGCCGACGGTGGCGTAGCGGCGCTTGGAGCCGCCTAGCACCTTGATGCACATCACGCGCTTGGCGCCGGAGTTGTCGGCGACGTCGAGATTGGTTTGCATCTGGATCATGACATCATGCTCCGACGCGGCCGACGACTTCCCAGCGCTTCAGCTTGGATTTCGGCGGGCACTCTTGAATTTCGACGATCTCGCCTTCCTTGAAGGCGTTCTTTTCATCGTGGGCGTGAAAGCGCGACGAGCGGCGCACGGTCTTCTTCAAGACCGGGTGCAGATAGGTGCGTTCCACCTGCACGACGACGGTCTTGTCGCCTTTGTCGCTCACGATCTTCCCGGTCATTACTCGGCGCGGCATCGTCTTCGTCCTTAAACTTTCTGCTGCGGCGTCTTTCCCCGCTGCATCTTCATGGTACGGGCGCCCTGCCGGCGGCCGTCGCGCATCCGCGACGACTTTTCGAGCTGACCCGTCGCTTGCTGGAAGCGCAGGTTGAACTGCTCCTTTTTCAAGTTCGCGAGTTCCTCGTTGAGGGCGCCGACATCGCCCTTGCGGAAGTCCTCGAGTTCCTTGCGGATCTCACGGTGTTTCATCAGAGACCCTCCACCCGGCTCACGATGCGCGTCTTGACCGAGAGCTTGGCAGCGCCCAGGCGCAGGCTTTCGCGCGCGACCGCTTCGGTGACGCCGTCGATCTCGAACATGATACGGCCCGGCTTCACCCGGCACGCCCAGAACTCAGGCGCGCCCTTGCCGGAGCCCATGCGCACTTCGACCGGCTTCTTCGACACCGGCACGTCCGGGAAGATGCGAATCCAGACGCGGCCCTGACGTTTCATTTCACGCGTGATGGCGCGGCGCGCCGCTTCGATCTCGCGCGCGTTGACGCGGTTCGGCTCAAGCGCCTTCAGTCCGTACTCGCCGAAATTCAGCGCTGCGCCGGACGTGGCGTTGCCTTTGATGCGGCCCTTGTGGGCGCGGCGGAACTTGGTTTTCTTCGGCTGCAGCACGATTAAGCCTCCGATTCCGAGTCTTCGCCGCGCGGCGGACGCCGGCCGCGGCGCGGACGATCGCTGGAGGGACGGTCCTCGCGCTCGGCGCGCGCCGGGCGATCGCGGTCGCGGCGCTCGCGGTTTTCGCCGGTGTCGATGGCGCGCTTATCTTGCGCCATCGGATCGTGCTCCATGATCTCGCCTTTGAAGATCCAGACCTTCACGCCGATCTTGCCGTAGGCGGTGTCGGCTTCGGCAAATCCATAGTCGACGTCGGCGCGCAGCGTATGCAGCGGCACGCGGCCTTCCCGATACCATTCCATGCGCGCGATTTCGGCGCCGCCCAGGCGGCCGGAGACGTTGATGCGGATGCCCTGACCGCCCAGGCGCATGGCCGATTGCATGGCCCGCTTCATGGCGCGGCGGAACGCAACGCGGCGTTCGAGCTGTTGCGCGACGCCCTCGGCGACGAGGTTCGCATCGGTTTCCGGCTTGCGGACTTCGACCAGGTTCAAGTGCACTTCCGCACCCGGCGCCATCTTGGCCAGGTCCTTGCGGAGCTTCTCGATGTCGGTGCCCTTCTTGCCGATGACAACGCCCGGTTTGGCCGTCGAGATGGTGACGCGGCATTTCTTCAGC